>NZ_CAURKP010000184.1:0-9557 GCF_963525155.1 uncultured Rhodococcus sp. | reverse complement strand
GAGCGGGCTCCGGTGCGGGTGCGGGTGCCGGTGCGGGCTCCGGCGAGGGGGCGGCGGGCGGAGAGGATTCCGCGGGAGCCGCGTCGGTGGAGGCGGGTGCCGTGGCGGCCACTGCCATGCCCGGGATCGTGCACGGCAGAAGGATGCCGTCCTGCAAGCCGTCGAGGGCTGCGGGGTCCGGAAGGATCACACACATGTCGTCGGGCCAGCGCCATCCCTCGGCCGTCAGAATCGGCCACACGAGACCCCGTGAGGTGAGGACGGGGAGCGGGATGATCGGACCGGGAGCTGCGTTCCGGGCGGCGTTGGGTCCCGGAGCGGGGCTGGTCGGCATGACGCCCGGCGGGATCAGTGCCTGGATCTCGGGTGAGAGTGCAGGCATGTCCGGCAGACCCGGGAAGAGGGGAGTGGTGGTCGGGGTCGGCGTCGTCGACGCTGATTCCTTGTCACCGGCCGCCGGATCGGTAGCCGCAGCCGCGGCGAGTACGGCCGAAGCGGCGGAGTCTGCCGAGGCGGCGGCGTTGATCGCCGAGCTGCCGGTGTTGATGCCCGAGGTGTACGGCAGCTGACCGGAAGGAATGACACCGTTCTTGTATGCCGTCGACCACATGATCACGTTTGCTGCGTAAGCGGCCGAGTTGTTGTATCGCAGAACAGCTTTGGTCTCCTGGGCGACATCGCGCAGGTTGAGTCCGCCGCTGCAGAGGTACTTCGCTGCCGAGAGCGCCGCATCGAAGACGTTGTTGGGGTCCTTGATTCCGTCCCCGTTGCCGTCGCTGGCATATCCGGCCCAGGTGGCCGGAATGAACTGCATCGGCCCGACGGCACGGTCGTGAGTGGGGTCGCCGTCGATCGCGCCCTTGTCGGTGTCCCGAATGACTTCGTTGCCTGCCAGCCGTCCGTCGAGGACGGGGCCGAGGATCGGGGTGACCGTCGTACCCACCGAGGTCGTCTTGCCGCCGTTGGCGTGACCGGATTCGATGCGTCCGATGCCGGCCAGAAGATGCCAGGGGATTCCGCATCCCGGTGCCTCGGTCATCATCACCAGCTCCGCGGAGCGGTACGCGTTCAGGACGATCTCGGGGATGCCCAGAGAGGTGAGGACGACGGCCGCAGCGTTAGGCGCTGCCGGGGCGCCGGCGACAGTATCGCTGGGCGGGGCCGATCTTTGCGTTCGGACCGTGCGGGGCGTTGGGAGGAAGTCGACAGAGTCCGGCTGCGCAATCGAGGCGGAGCCCGCCAGTGCGATCGGAACCTGTGACCCTCCGGTCGGTGCGCTTCCGGCAGTGAGGGCCGCTGGACCTGTTACGACGAGCAGTCCCCCCACCAGTGTGGATGCTGCAATCATTCCGCGTACTCGCACGATTCCCCTTTGCTGGCGCTCCCGCTCCGGAGTACCCACCGTGATATCCATATTGCTGTGACTTACGTTACATATCGGTCACGGTGCGTGCAGCAAAACTCAGCGAACGCTCAGCTAGTTGTGACTTTGTTTCGCAGTATTCGAGTCACGGTGCTTCTTCTTCGGGGTCGGTTCGCCGTCGGCAGCAAGGATCGACTTGATCTCCTCGAGCTCCCGTCGCAGGTAGTCGCGGGTGGCAACCTCGCCGACGGCGATACGCAGAGCTGCGAGTTCTCGGGCAAGGAATTCGGTATCCGCCTTGGTTTGCTCGGCGCGTGAGCGGTCCTCCTCGAGCGAGACCCGGTCGCGGTTCTCCTGACGGTTCTGGGCCAGCAGGATCAGCGGTGCCGCGTAGGCGGCCTGGGTGGAGAAGGCCAGGTTGAGCAGGATGAACGGGTACGGGTCCCACTGCAGGGCCACCGCGAACACGTTGATCAGGATCCAGACGATCACGATGATCGTCTGGATTGCGAGATAACGCCCGGTGCCGAGGAAGCGGGCGATGCGTTCACTGACGCGCCCGACAGCTTCGACGTCGAAATCGAGATTGAACCGGCGGCTTCCGCGAGGCGTTTCCAGTCGTTGCCGTGCGGTCGTGCTCGACGCCCGTTCGCTCATCGGAGTAGTTCCTCGTCGTCGGAGTAATCCTCACGCCAGTCTTCCGGCAGGAGGTGATCGAGCACGTCGTCGACCGTCACGGCCCCGATCAGGTGGTTCTCGTCGTCCACGACCGGCCCGCATACCAAGTTGTACGTCGCGAAATATCGGGTGACCGACGCCAACGAGTCGTCCGGGGCCAACCGGGGCATGTCGGTGTCGAGTAGTCCGCCTACCAGGCTGGCGGGAGGCTCACGGAGAAGCTTCTGCAAGTGGACGCAGCCGAGATACCGCCCGGTCGGAGTCGCCGTCGGTGGACGTACGACGAAGACCATGCTCGACAGCGCCGGGGTCACGTCGTAGTTGCGGGCGCGGGCAAGGGCCTCCGCGACCGTCGTCGAGGCCGTCAGTACCACCGGTTCGGGCGTCATCAGACCACCGGCAGTGTCCGGGGAATGCTCGAGCAGGCGTCGAACAGGTTCGGAATCCTGCGGGTCCATCAACTGAAGCAGTGACTCGGCCTCGGTTTCGGGCAGCTCGCCCAACAGGTCGGCGGCGTCGTCGGGATCCATCGCTTCGAGTAGATCGGCGGCGCGTTCGACTTCCAGGTGCATCAGCAGATCGGTCTGGTCGTCCGCCGGCAGTTCCTGCACGACGTCGGCGAGGCGTTCGTCGTCGAGCGCCACGGCCAGTTCGTGGCGGCGCTTCTCCGGCAGTTCGCGCATGGCGTTGGCCACATCGGCGGGTCGCATGCCTTCGTACTGGAGAAGCAGGTGAGCTACGCCCTGGCCGGGGAGTGAGAGGTCGCTCTGGGTGAGGCCGGCGACGTGCTGCCAGTCGACGATGTGAATCGCCGCGCGTCGACCGAGGCGTCCGCGATGGCCGCGAACCGCGACCTTGGAGACCACCCAGTCTCGCGTCCGCGTCGATTCGATTCCGAGATCGACGACTATCGTGTCGACGCCGTGAAGCTCCTCGAGTTCCGGGTCGTCCACGCGCACATGCGAATCGAGTACCTGCGCCAGAGCGAGCACTTCGCCCGGGCGCTGGTTGAAGCGCCGCAGACTGACGTTGCCGGTGGTGAGGGTGACTGCACTCGGTTCGATTGCTGTCACACGCAACATCGGAACGAAAATGCGTTTGCGCGTGAACATTTCGATCACCAGACCGAGAACGCGGGGTTGCTGGCGTCCGATGCGGACCGTGATGACGACGTCGCGCACACGACCGATCGATTCGCCGTCCGGGCCGAGTACAACCAGGCCGGCAAGCCTGGCTGCAAATACCTTGCCTGCTGCTGCCATGATTGCAAGGCTAATTCGTCCAGCGTCAAAATCTGCAACGGCGCCACCGAAAATCGAGAAGGGTAGTCCGCAATGACTTCACGCAACCGTTCCCGTCGATCGGTATTGGCAGTTCCCGGCAGCAGTCGGAAGATGATCGACAAGGCGAAGGGATTGCCCGCCGACGAGATCTTTCTCGACCTCGAAGATGCGGTGGCGCCGCTGGCGAAGCAGGCGGCCAGGGAGTCGATCGGCGACGCGTTGGCCGAGGACGGGTGGGGCAAACAGGTCAAGGTCGTCCGGGTCAACGACTGGACCACCGAATGGACGTATGCCGACGTCGTGGAGGTGGTGGGCCGCGCCGGAGCGCATCTGGACGCCATTCTGCTGCCCAAGGTTCCCGATGCGAGCCACGTCCAGGCGCTCGATTTGTTGTTGACGCAGGTCGAGAAGGCCAACGGTCTCGAGGTCGGCAAGATCGGGATCGAACCGCAGATCGAGAACGCGATCGGCTTGACCAACATCGACGCGATCGCCACCGCGAGTCCCCGCGTCGAGGCGCTCGTGTTCGGCCCGGCCGACTTCATGGCGAGCTTGAACATGCGAACTCTGGTCGTCGGTGAGCAACCGGACGGCTACGACCGCGGTGACGCGTATCACCACATCCTGATGACCATCTTGATGGCCGCGCGGGCGCACGGCGTCCAGGCCATCGACGGGCCGTACCTGCAGATCCGCGACGTCGAGGCTTTCACTCGGTCGGCTGCGCGAACGGCAGCGCTCGGTTTCGACGGCAAGTGGGTTCTGCACCCCACGCAGATCGAGGCGGCCAACGAGGTGTTCAGTCCGCGCCAATCCGATTACGACCGTGCGGAACTCATCTTGGACGCGTACGCGTTCCACACCTCGGCTGCCGGGGGAGGGCGGGGCGCCGTCATGCTCGGCGACGAGATGATCGACGAGGCGAGTCGCAAGATGGCACTGGTGATTTCGGCCAAGGGCCGCGCCGCGGGGATGACGCGCACCTCGGAATTCACGCCGCCCGAACACGCCTGACGCTCGCATAGCCGAACGAATCAGGTCTGTAAAGGGCACAATAGGGGGTAGATGTACTTGCGTCATCCGCGTGGATGACGTGCCCGAAAAGAGGAGCGCAGCCAGCCATGTCCAATCCGCTCGGTCAATCGTCGAATGGGTCGCGCCGTGGAGCGTTGCCGACACCGCCTTCGGGATGGCCCATCGGGTCGTACCCCACCTACGCCGAGGCGCAGCGCGCAGTCGATTACCTCTCCGATCAGGAATTCCCGGTTCAGGACGTCACGATCGTCGGCGTTAACCTGATGCAGGTCGAGCGAGTTCTCGGTCGGTTGACGTGGGCCAAGGTGATCGGTGGCGGCATCGTCTCCGGCGCGTGGCTCGGTGTCTTCTTCGGCCTGGTGCTCGGAATCGTCACCGGCGGTTTCCTCGCTCCGCTGATCGCGGGCATCGTGGGCGGCATCATCTTCGGTGTCATCTCCACGACGATTCCCTACGCCGCGACGCGTGGGCAGCGGGACTTCGCCTCGACGATGCAGTTGGTCGCCGGACGTTACGACGTACTGTGTGAGCCCAAGACGGCGGAGTCGGCCCGCGACCTTCTGGCCAAGCTCGCTATCTGACATTCTCACTCGGGCTGCCAATTGATGTGATCTCGGTTACGTTGTGTACACGCGGGCGAGGTAATGCTCACTTCCCCGTGACCGTTTGCCGGACAAGGAAATAGGTCCCTTCTCCGGCAAAAGTGCCGATGTGTGGTGCGTCGGCCAGCCGTAGCGACTGCGCCGTCTCGCCGCCCGAGGAGGACGGCTGTGCAGAACAAGAGATCGCGGGCGGGGCAGAACGAGAGATCGCGGGCGGGGCAGAAGAAGAAATTGCGGGCGGGGCTGCTCGGCGCGGCAACATTGTTGTTGGCGCCCTTGCTCAGTGCGTGCGGATCGGACAATGACGACGGCGTGGTGCTGTCCTTCTACACCGCCGCCGACGGCGCCGAGCAGTATGCGGAGGCCGCCGCCAATTGCTCGGCGGCGTCGAACGGCGCGTACCGGGTCGAGCAGAAAACTCTGCCCAAGGGTGCCGACGACCAGCGACTTCAGTTGGCCCGGCGTCTGACCGGCAATGACAAGTCACTCGATCTGATGACGCTCGACGTGGTGTGGACTGCCGAATTCGCCGAAGCGGGATGGGCATTGCCGCTTCCTGACGACGTGGCGGCCGAGGTCAGCAACGGGACGCTCGAGGGTCCGCTGGAGTCGGCGAAGTGGCAGGACCAGCTCTATGCGGCGCCATTGAACACCAACACCCAATTGCTCTGGTATCGAAAGGATTTGATGCCGGACGGGCAACCACCCCAAACCTGGGATCAGATGATCGACATCTCCGAAGGCCTGGCCGCGGAGGGGCGCCCCAGCTGGATCGGTGTGCAGGGCAAGCAGTACGAAGGATTGATGGTCTGGTTCAACACCCTTCTCGCCAGTGCCGGCGGATCGGTGGTGGGGCCGGACGGAACAACCGTGACGGTGGCCGACGGTGATGCTGCCCAGCAGGCGCTGACCGTCATGAAGCGCGTCGCTACCGCGAAGGGTGCGGATCCCTCGATCTCGCAGGGGGATGAAGCGTCGTCGCGACTGGGTATGGAGAGCGGCAAATCTGCCTTCCAGGTCAACTGGCCGTTCGTGCTGCCCGGCATCATGGAGAACGCCGAGAAGGGCGATCTGCCGTACATCGACGACAAGGGCAACGTCACCAGTGAGAACACCGGAAACACGGTGCTCACGGTGAACGGAGAACGGAATTTCCTTGCCGCTCCGTATCCCTCGGTGATCGAGGGTAAGCCGGCCGAGGTCACGATCGGCGGCTTCAACGTGGCGGTGGCCAAGACCAGTCAGCATCCGGACCTCGCTTTCGAGGCGCTGACCTGTCTGCGTAACGAGGAGAATCAGCGCAACAACGCGGTAGCCGGTGGCGTTCCGCCGACTCTCGAGAGCCTGTACGACGACCCGGCGTTCCAGGAGGCGTACCCGGCGTGGCGTGAGGTTCGCGACAGCCTGGACACCGCTTCGGTTCGGCCGGTTTCTCCTGCCTATCAGAGTATTTCGACGCTCATCACTGCCACGCTGAACCCTGTGGGAAACATCGATCCGGAATCGACCGTGAACGATCTTGCCGAGCAGGTACGCAAGGCAGTCAATTCCGAGGGGCTGATTCCGTGACGATCGACAGCGAGAATTCGGGATCTGCACCAACAGTCGCGACGGCATCGCCGGAGCCGAAGCACTCCGCGAAGTCGAAGATGTCCGACGGTAAGGCGGCTGAGCGTCGACTCGGTCTCTGGCTGGTGGCCCCGGCCGCGATTCTCATGATCGCGGTGACCGCGTATCCGGTGGTCTACGCCGTTTGGCTGAGTTTGCAGCGCTACGACCTGCGCTTCCCGGATCAACGAAAGTTCGTGTGGTTCGACAACTACGTGTCGGTGCTGACCGACGGTTACTGGTGGCAAGCGTTCGCGGTGACGACGTCGATCACGGTTGTCTCGGTCGTCATCGAGTTCGTTCTCGGACTGACCATCGCACTGGTGATGCACCGAACGATCGTGGGCAAGGGGCTCGTCCGCACCGTTGTGCTCATCCCGTACGGCATCGTCACCGTCGCGGCGGCGTACAGCTGGTACTACGCGTGGACGCCGGGGACCGGCTACCTCGCCAATCTCCTGCCCGACGGCAGTGCGCCGCTCACCGACCAGATCCCGTCGCTCGCGATCATCGTCCTTGCCGAGGTGTGGAAGACGACGCCGTTCATGGCGCTGCTCCTGCTCGCCGGCCTGGCGCTCGTGCCCGACGACCTCCTCAAGGCGGCTCAGGTGGACGGCGCCGGTGCGTGGACCCGGTTGGTACGCATCATCCTTCCGCTGATGAAGCCCGCCATCCTCGTCGCTCTGCTGTTCCGCACACTCGACGCGTTCCGCATCTTCGACAACATCTACGTGCTGACGAAGGGAGCGAACGACACCGGGTCGGTGTCGATTCTGGGTTACGACAATCTGTTCAAGGCATTCAACTTGGGTATCGGATCCGCGATCAGCGTGCTGATCTTCGTGTGTGTGGCAGTGATCGCGTTCATCTTCATCAAACTTTTCGGTGCTTCGGCTCCCGGATCCGATACGGAAGGACGCTGACATGACCGTGACTCCCAGACTCAAGATCAGCTGGTCCGTCGTCAACCTTCTGGTCTTGCTGTACGCGTTGGTTCCAGTCCTGTGGATTGCGAGCCTGTCCTTCAAGCCCGCCGGAACCATCAAGGACGGCAAGTTCATTCCGGAGAAGTGGACCCTGGACAACTACCGAGGAATCTTCGACACCAGCGCCTTCACCAGTGCTCTGATCAACTCCATCGGCATCGGACTCATCTCGACGGTCATCGCCGTGGTGATCGGAACCATGGCTGCTTACGCGATTGCGCGCCTGGATTTTCCGGGCAAGAAGCTGCTGGTGGCTGTTGCCCTGCTGATCGCGATGTTCCCGCAGATTTCATTGGTGAGCCCGCTGTTCGACATCGAACGACGGCTCGGACTCTTCGACACCTGGGCCGGACTCATCCTGCCGTACATCACCTTTGCGTTGCCGTTGGCGATCTACACGCTCTCCGCGTTCTTCAAAGAGATTCCTTGGGAACTCGAAAAGGCGGCTCAGATGGACGGCGCGACGCCGGGGCAGGCGTTCCGGAAGGTGGTGGCTCCACTGGCCGCGCCCGGCATCGTCACTGCGGGCATCTTGGTTTTCATCTTCTGCTGGAACGATCTGTTGTTCGCGATCTCGTTGACGTCGACCGAACGCTCCATCACCGCCCCTGCGGCCATCGCGAACTTCACCGGCGCTTCACAATTCGAGGAGCCCACCGGGTCCATCGCCGCGGCCGCAATGGTCATCACCATTCCGATCATCATCTTTGTTCTGTTCTTCCAACGTCGTATCGTGGCCGGGCTTACTTCCGGCGCAGTGAAGGGATAAGCCTGTGGCCGAGATCGTGCTGGACAAGGTGACCAAGCTGTACCCGGACGGAGCCAAGGCGGTCAGTGATGTCGACATCACCATCGCCGACGGAGAATTCATCATTCTCGTGGGCCCGTCCGGTTGTGGAAAATCCACGACTCTCAACATGATTGCCGGGCTGGAAGACATTTCGACCGGTGAGTTGCGGATCGCGGGTGAACGCGTCAACGAACGCGCCCCCAAGGACCGCGACATCGCGATGGTGTTCCAGTCGTATGCGCTGTATCCGCACATGACGGTGCGTCAGAACATCGCTTTCCCACTGACATTGGCGAAGATGTCCAAGGACGAGATCAACGCCAAGGTCGACGACGCAGCGCGGGTGCTCGACCTCACCCAGCATCTCGATCGCAAACCGGCGAACCTGTCGGGCGGTCAGCGTCAGCGTGTCGCGATGGGACGCGCAATCGTGCGCAGCCCGAAGGCGTTTCTCATGGACGAGCCGCTATCGAACCTGGACGCCAAACTGCGCGTGCAGATGAGGACGGAGATCGCCCGTCTGCAGCAGCGACTCGGTACGACAACGATTTACGTGACCCACGACCAGACCGAGGCGATGACGCTCGGCGATCGGGTAGTCGTGCTGCGCGGCGGAATCGTGCAACAGATCGGTGCGCCGCAGGAACTCTACGATCGTCCGAACAATCTGTTCGTGGCGGGATTCATCGGGTCCCCGTCCATGAACTTCTTCCCCGGACAGTTGACGGCCGACGGTGTGAGCACGCCGATCGGCGATGTTCGCCTGCCAGCGGCGGCGCAGTCGAAGATCTCGGGCAGCGGTTCGGGCAAGGACGTGGTGGTCGGTATCAGACCGGAGCATTTCGAGGACGTGGCGCTGGTCGATGCAGCGCAGAAGCCGCACGGCGGGACGTTCACCGTCGACGTCGACGTGCTGGAATCGATGGGTTCGGACAAGTACGCGTATTTCCTCGCTGGTGGCCCCGCCGTCAACTCTCGTGAACTCGAGGAACTCGCTGCCGATTCGGGAACGGCCGTCGCTGGTGGCGGTCAACTGGTTGCCAGGCTCTCGTCCGAGTCCACGGTGGCCCAGGGCAGGTCTGTCGATCTCTGGTTCGATCCCGCCAAGATCGCAGTGTTCGACGGCGGTACGGGAGCCCATCTGCTGCTGTGACCTTTACCCGGGCACGGTGACCGAATACGTCGCGCCCCAGGGGAGCGGTACCTGTTCGG
>NZ_CAURKP010000183.1:0-9635 GCF_963525155.1 uncultured Rhodococcus sp. | reverse complement strand
GATCTACCCCTCGAAGGAGCCTCGCTGTGAGCATTGCGGATACCGGCGATCTCCACAAAAGCCATGATCATTCCGACCTCGGACACACGCACGACCCGTTCGAAGCCGCACCGCCCGCGCCCGTGCCGCCCAAGGAAACCCTGGCGGCAGCCGGCGAAATTCTGCGGGCGCTCGCTGCACCCGTTCGGATCGCGATCGTGCTTCAGTTGCACGAGTCGGAGCGTTGCGTTCACGAACTCGTCGGAGCTCTCGGTGTCACTCAGCCACTCATCAGCCAGCATCTGCGCGTACTCAAAGCAGCGGGCGTCGTCCGCGGCGAACGCAACGGACGAGAAGTTCTCTATCGACTCGTCGACGATCACCTTGCACACATCGTCGTCGACGCTGTCGCCCACGCCGAAGAAGGATGAGATTCCACCGCATGAACACCCCGGGCAGTACGACCTCGAAACGTGGACCGGCCACAGTCGGCGTTCGTTCCACGAAACAGCGCAGCGCCATCTCCGCCCTGCTCGACGACATCGACGAATTCAAGTCGGCACAGGAATTGCACGACGAACTGCGCAAGCGAGGTGAAGGCATCGGCCTGACCACCGTCTACCGCACGCTGCAGGCACTCTCCGACGCCGGAACCATCGACGTCCTACGCACCGACACAGGTGAGTCCGTCTACCGACGCTGCTCCTCCGGGCACCACCATCACCTGGTGTGCCGCAACTGCGGATTCACCGTCGAGGTCGAGGGCCCGACGGTCGAGCAGTGGTCACAGACCATCGCCGAGGACAACGGTTTCACCGAAGTGAGTCACACCGTCGAGATCTTCGGCACCTGCCGCGACTGCGCCGCCGCCTGAGAGCGTCAGGGAATCAAACCCTGCCGGGCGGTATCGGCACCGGTGAGCGCCAGTAGCAACATCGTGGTCAGTGCCTCGTCGTCCAGTCCGGCGGCAGGGAACGTGTAACGCAGGATGACGTCCGCCAGACTGCCGTGGCCGAACACCGCGATGGAGCCGAATTGGATGGTGCGATTCCGCTCGGCCACCTTGCGATGCAGTGCCGCGCTCACCGGTCGGTCCCATGCGAGAACACACGTCATGGACAGCACGTCCAGACCCTCGGACAGATTCATCGCCTGGATGGAACACAGCGCGCCGGAGTACTGGAAACCCAGTGATCCGTCGGCAGCCACATCGACCGTCACGAAATGCGCGAGCGAGGCGGCCGCGCGTTCTTGTAGGCGGGCTGCTTCGTCGGTGGTGTCGGTCATGTTCTCCCCTGTCATTTGACGCCACCGAATCTACGGTCACGTGAGGCGTACTCGACGCAGGCGGCCCAAAGGTCGCGGCGGTCGAAATCGGGAAACAGCTTCTCCTGGTACACCATTTCGGCGTAGGCGGATTGCCAGATCAAGAAATTGGACGTCCGCTGTTCCCCCGACGGACGCAGGAAGAGATCGACGTCCGGCATGTCGGGTTCGTCGAGGTACTTGGCAACCGTCGCCTCGGTGATCTTGTCCGGATTGATCTCACCGGCCGCGACACGCTTCGCGATTTCCTTTACCGCATCGGCAATTTCGGCCCGGCCGCCGTAGTTCACACACATGGTCAAGTTCATGACGGTGTTGTTCTTGGTCAGTTCTTCGGCGATCTCGAGTTCCTTGATCACGCTGGCCCACAGGCGCGGCTTACGACCGGCCCAGCGAACACGCACACCCATTTCGTTCATCTCGTCGCGTCGGCGGCGGATGACATCACGGTTGAAGCCCATCAGGAATCGAACCTCGTCGGGACTGCGCTTCCAGTTCTCGGTGGAGAAGGCGTAAGCGGAGAGCCACTCGACACCCATCTCGATGCACCCGCAGACGGTGTCCATCAGGACAGCTTCGCCGCGTTCGTGCCCGGCGGTTCGGGGCAGACCGCGCTCCTGCGCCCATCGTCCGTTGCCGTCCATCACCAAAGCGACGTGGCGCGGGATCAGTTCGGTTTGCAGAATCGGCGGGGTCGCCCCGGACGGATGTGGGTCCGGTGGTCGGATCACCCGGTCAGCAGCAGAATCAAGCGGAGTTCGCGGTTCGCGTCGTCGAATCACGTGTTCCATCCTGCCTCACGGGCAAGTCGACCTCGACGGCTGCATGCGGCCTCGAACGCTCGATCAGCGGCAACGTCCGCAATTGGCGCTCGAGATGCCACTGCAGGTGTGCCGCGACCAGTCCGCTGGCTTGCGTCCGCAACGTCGCGGGCGCCGAATCGGTACCCTCCCACTCCCCTCGGAGCAGGGCTTCCATCAAGTCGAGCACTCCGGGCGACGGCGTCGCAGCACCCGCCGGGCGGCAATAGGTACACACGGCTCCGCCTGCGGCGACATGAAAGGCCCGGTGCGGTCCAGGAGCACTGCAGCGGGCGCACTCTTCGAGGGCAGGCGCCCAACCCGCATAGCCCATGGCTCTCAACAAGAACGCGTCGAGCACGAACTCGACTGGTCGTGCCTGCTCGGCGATCGCACGCAGTGCTCCCACCGTCAATCGCTGAAGCTGCGGGGCCGGCGCGCGTTCCTCGCCGGCCAACCGCTCGGCAGTTTCGAGTACGGCGCAGGCCGTGGTGTACCGGCTGTAGTCGTCGACGATGTCGGTGGCGAATGCGTCGACCGTCTGCACCTGAGTGATGATGTCGAGATTCTTGCCCGGAAGTAGTTGCACGTCGATGTGAGCAAACGGTTCGAGTCTGGCACCGAATTTGGAGGTGGTTCGGCGGACACCTTTGGCCACGGCACGTACCAACCCGAACTGACGGGTGAGCAACGTGACGATGTGGTCGGCTTCGCCCAGTTTGTGCAGGCGCAGCACCACCGCCGTGTCTCGATACAACCTCACTCGACCAGTGTCCCACGTTGTACCGACGACCGATCCCGATGCCGCGCCCGATGACAAGTCGGAAACACGGCAGGTCCGTCCGGATAGACTGGCGCGATGCCGAGCGACGCAATTGTGCAACCTGTCACTGCAGAGTTGACCGGTCGCGAAGCGCGGTGGGAGCGACACAACTCCGAGCGTCAGAAACGGATACTCACCTCGGCGGTCGAACTGATCGAAGAGCGTGCGGCAGGTGCCGAGGTGTCCGTCCAGCAGATCGCCGATCGTGCCGGCCTCGCCAAGTCGGTGGTGTACCGCCAATTCAGCGGCCGAGACGACCTCGATCGACGAGTGCGAGCGTTTGTGCTCGGCCAATTTGCGGCGGCCCTGGATGCTTCGATGAGCATTTCGGTAGGCACTCTCGACCAGATCTTGACCCGAACCATCAGCGCCGTCGCCGAGTGGATCACCGAGCATCCGCGGATTCACGAGTTCATGGGTACCGGCCCCACCGACTACGACGACGAGAGCATCGACGCGATCAGCAGTCTGAAGGCCACAATCGCCGACTCCGCCCGCACCACTATCACCGAAGTCGGTCGATCCGTGGGGATCGACTCCTCACCCTTCGATTCACTACCGTTCGCAGTGGTGACAATGGTCGAGGGCACGCTCACCCACTGGGTCCGAAGCACCGATCCGAAACCGAGCCGCGAAGAGATCGTCGCCGACCTCGCGAAATACACCTGGTACATGTTCGACGGCGTTGCCCGCTCGAGCGGACTACAGATCGATCCCCATGCCGAATTGTCCACGCTCATAGCCGAGCTGGTGTCCTCCGACGGAGCAACTTCGCGGCCGGACTAGATCCGGGTCTTGTCGGAACGCTTCGGCTCCCCGCGGTAGCGGGCGTAGTCGCCGTCGATGCGCAGCTTTCGCCACGCACGCTTCGACACCGGATTCATCAATCCGAGTTCGTCTGCCAGGGCTCGCATTTCACCGAAGTAGTTACCCAGGATGCGGCGTGAATGCGGGCTCCCCCAGAAGGCGCTCTTCATCACCTCGTCCGGGATTCCGAATTCTTCGGCGAATTCCTTTGGCGGTGACATGATTTCACCCGCAAGCCAACGCATCGCGCCGGGGAAGGCGACCGATGTGATGGCTCGACTCGTACGACTGAGTCTGGGGACGTGATTGCGCAGGAACTCGTGAGCAAACGAGATGTGTCTCGCTTCTTCGGCGATGTGAATCTCCATGGTGCGGAGCATCGCCGGCGGCGTGTCCTTACCCTCACGGATGAGATCCTTCTGGAAGTGGTCGATCGGTTCTTCACCAGCCAGAATGCCGATGAAGAAGATGACCGGGAACTTTGCTCCCAGCACTCCGATGATCGGCGACAGCCGCCGGAACATCGGACGCATACCCGGCACGTCGATGTCCATGCGATTGACGAGTTCCTGGAACATCTGGATGTGATTGCACTCTTCGGTCATCTCGTGCAGGCAGTACCGGAACTCAGGCGACTGGTTGGGTAGCGCCATGATGTATTGCAGCATTCCCCGGATCAAGATGCTCTCGAAAGCCGAACCCACCTTGGTCACGTTCGCCTGACGCCACATTCCCATGGCGATTCGACGCTCCAACGACTGATCCTGGTACCACTGCGTCGCCCCGAGGGGGTCCGACACGGACGAGAGCACCCATCTCGGATCATGCGGATCGATCGCGAACTCTGGTGAATCCCAGTCGATGTCGAGATAGGGATCGAAACTGCGGGCAACCGAGCCCTCGGACAAAGTCTGCAGTACCTGGTGGTACGGCTTTTCCACTTCGATCGACGCTGACCGAGCCATCGGTGTCTCCTCACGGCCAGTCCGTCGATTGCAGTCGACGGACTTGAATGAGGTCAAACATAATGGGACACCGCGTCCCACGCAACCCCCTCGGGGGCCTATTTCAGGCCCGACGCAGCGGGATGATCTCGCGAACCTTCTCGTCCCGGAGATACAGTCCCGCCCACATGACGATTCCGGTGTAGACGGCAAACAGGGTCGTGCTCAGCAGAGGCTGTTCAGCTCGAAGGTTGGTCAACACCGCTCCCCCCAGGTAACCGGTGAGCAGAATCGCGCCGAGTATCGACGTTCGCGGAATCACGTACAGCGCAAGGCAGATCAGTTGCACCACCCCAGCTTTCAATGCCAGCGAGTCCGGCAACCCAAGTTCAGCCGACGCATCCTTGACTGTCTGAAGGTTGAGAATGTGGATGATGCCGTCGAAGAGCATGAAAACGACGAACAGCCCACTCAGGACGTATCCGAGCTTGCGAGCCGTGGCCGAAGGTGTCGTCGTCGTGGCGTTACCGGAAACAGTTTCGTTGTGGACGGGCTGGGTGGTCATCGGAATCTCCTGGGGCGAAGGCGAGCGGCCGGTTGCCACTTCGCTTGCAATTACGACTCCCGAGCGATCGAAAACTCATCGCGCCGGCCGTTACAACGCACCCGGCGTTCAGGACGATTCACCTCACGTGGTCTGATGGACGGTGACACGGGGTGCCGAAAAAGTCGGCTGAGATCAGACCCGATGAACCTGACCAGTTAGCACTGGCGGAGGGATGTCGACGTGACCGAACAGCAATTTCAGCGCGCATTGAACCTCGACGAGCAGATCGTTCTGATCACCGGTGGCGCCCGCGGGCTCGGCGCCGCACTGAGCCGAGCATTCTCCCGCTCGGGGGCCCGGGTAATCGTGAACTACAACAAGAGCCGTGACGCCGCTGAGACCCTGGTCACCGAACTAGGTGAGGATCGTGCCTTCGCAGTCCAGGCGGACGTGACGGACCGCAGTTCCGTCGACCAGTTGTTCTCCGCTGCACGCGAGCGATTCGACGCACCGATATCGACCGTGGTCGACAATGCACTCGTCGACTTCTCGTTCAACGGCGACGCCCGGCCGAGCGCGGACACGATCACCTGGGCCGACTTCGACTCTCAACTACGCGGAGCCGTTGCCGGCACACTCAACACCACCCAGGCAGCCCTCCCCGGCATGCGCGAACTCGGATTCGGCCGAATCATCACTGTCGGAACCAATCTGGTCCAGAATCCGGTAGTTCCGTACCACGACTACACCGCTGCCAAGGCCGCACTGTTGGCACTGACACGGACACTGTCCGCCGACCTCGGTCCGGACGGGATCACAGTCAACATGGTCTCGGGCGGCTTGCTCCGCACCACCGATGCGAGCGCCGCGACACCGGAAGCCGTCTTCGACATGATCGCGGCAAGCACTCCCCTGCGCCGAGTCACCACGCCGGACGAATTTGCCGACGCTGCACTCTTTTTCGCCTCACCATGGTCACGGGCCGTGACCGGTCAGAACCTGGTTGTCGACGGCGGACTCGTCAAGAACTGATGGGCGCACAGCTGCGGATAGGTGCGTTCCTGCTCGGGTGCGGACATCACAGTGCGGCATGGCGTCATCCCGACTCACCGGTCGAAAGTCTCGGCGACATCACGTATTACGAGTCGCTCGCCCAGATCGCCGAACGCGGCAAGCTGGACGCCGTCTTCTTCGCTGACGGTCACAGTGTTCGCGAACCCGAGTCGGGTGCGTCGTGGTTTCTCGAGCCGATCACCGCATTGACTGCCATGGCACGAGCGACAGCGGACATCGGCCTGGTGACCACCATTTCCACCACTTTCTACACGCCGTTTCACGCGGCGCGACTGTTGGCCTCGCTCGACCACATCAGCGGCGGACGGGCCGGCTGGAACGTCGTGACCTCGATGTTCGACCAGGAGGCGCGCAACCACGGACTCGAGGCGATGCCCGATCATGCATCCCGATACGAACGAGCCGACGAATTTGTCGAAGTGGCCCTCGCATTGTGGGATTCATGGTCGGAAGACGCGCTGATTCTCGACCGGTCGGGGCGTTTTGCCGACGCAAACAGGATTTCTCGAATCGATCACGACGGCAAACATTTTCGGGTGGACGGGCCGTTGACGGTTCCGCGCTCCCCGCAAGGCCGGCCGGTGTTGTTCCAGGCCGGGGCGTCCGAGCAGGGTCGCGATCTGGCGGCGCGTCGCGCCGAGGCAATCTATTCGGTTGCCTACGACTTACCCAGCGCACAGACCTACTACGCGGACGTGAAATCGAGAATCGAGCGAGCCGGCCGGGATTCGAGTTCGGTCGCCGTGATGCCGGGACTGGTCACCTACGTCGGCAGCACCGTCGCCGAGGCCAGGGCGAAGAAGGCCGAACTCGATCTCCTGCTGCCCACCGAACAGTCGATACGCCAACTCTCGTTGTTCACCGGACAGGATTGCGAGAACTGGGATCTCGACGGGCCCGTGCCCCCGTTGCCTCCACTCGAAGCGTTCACCGGGCCGCAGGGCCGCTACGCCACTATTTTGCGGATCGTCGAGAAGGACGCACCGACTGTGCGGGAACTCCTCGGGACGCTCGCTGCGGGTGGTGGTCACGCAACGATGATCGGAACACCGGAGTCGATTGCCGACGAGATGGGATCCTGGTTGAACGGCCGCGGTGCCGACGGTTTCAATCTGATGCCGCCGACCTATCCGCAGGGTCTGGAAGATTTTGTCGATCACGTGATTCCGGTGCTGCAGGCGCGTGGGTTGTTCCGTCGCGAATACAAGGGAGCGACTCTGCGAGCAAACCTCACCTAGTCCGGCAGTAGCGGCACCGACAGGTCCGGATCGCGTCCCAGGAGCACTCCCCTCGTAAGGGCCGCGGAGCCGAACTTCTTCCGAACACTGTCCATTGCCGAGTCGAGGGCGGCAGTGTCCGGACCCGCGAATCCTGGACCGTCGAAGGGCAATTCGAGTTGTTCGGCGCCGTCCCGATCCAGGTTGGAGACAGCGACGCCGATCAACGTGATGCCCTTGTCCGCGATCATCGGTATCGCTTCGTCCAGCAGCACCATCGAGGCGTTCAGCAATTCCGCTGTGTCGGCGGTGGACCGGCGCAGCGTGTGAGATCGAGTTGCCCGCGTGAAATCCGCGAAGCGGAGCCGGAGCGTGACCGTGCGCCCCGTCCGCTGCGCCGAACGCATGCGTCGACTGACACGGTCGACAAGGGACATCAACGACGCATCGAGTTCTGCGCGGGGATGGGATCCGCGACCCAGCGCATGCTGAGCACCCATCGAACTGCGGCCACGATAGGCGCGGACGGGGCGCGGATCTCGATTGTGTGAGAGTGCGTAGAGATGGCGACCGGCGCCGCCCCCGAGAATCGAGACGATCGAGGATTCGTCGTGCCGCGCGATGTCACCCACCGTCACGATGTCGAAGTTTCGCAGCTTCTGGGCCGTGATCTTGCCGACGCCCCACAGCTTCTCGACCGGCAAGGGATGCAGGAACTCGGTCTCGCCCTCCGGCGGCACTCGCAGCAATCCGTCGGGTTTCGCGAATGCACTGGCGACCTTGGCCAGGAACTTGGTGCGTGCGATTCCGACCGTGATCGGTAGTCCGACCTGCTCGGCCACATCGCGTCTGAGGTTGGCTCCGATCTGCAGCGGGTTTCCCACGATCTTGGCGAGCCCGCCGACCTCGAGAAAGGCCTCGTCTATGGAGATTCCTTCGACCAGCGGCGACGTGTCGTGAAAGACGTCGAACACGTCTTTGCTCGCCTGCGAGTACGCCGACATTCGCGGAGGGACGACTATCGCCTGAGGACACAGTGATCGGGCCTGACCACCGCTCATGGCTGTGCGAACCCCGAACGCCTTGGCCTCGTAGCTTGCCGCCAAGACCACCCCACCGCCGACGATGACCGGCCTGCCGGCCAGAGTCGGGTCGTCGCGTTGCTCGACTGATGCGTAGAACGAATCGAGGTCCGCATGCAGGATCGTTGCGTCACCCGTGGGCCGACTACCGCCAGAATAGTTCCCGCCAGAACGAGTATCGCCGGGGTGCTCACCTGGCGTTTCTTGGTCCAGCGGTTCATATGACACGAACATATGTTCCCATGACCCACCGACACTGCGTAAGGTTCGGAAATAGATTCCATGGAATTAATCACGAATCGGGCGTACGGTGAACGAATGATTCCACGGAATGCATATCGGTTCGGAGTCTGCTCGTGACCAGATCAGCCCTGAGCAGGCACTTCGACAACCTCGTCCGCTTCGAAACCGAATTGTGGACGGCCGCCGACCAGCGACTCCGAATCGAGCACGACCTGCCGCTGAGTCGATTCGAGCCGATGCAGATCATCGACAGGCTCGGCTCCTGTCGGGTCTTCGACATCGCAGAGGCCCTCGCGATCACCGTCGGCGGCACGAGCAAATTGGTGGATCGGATCGAGTCCTCGGGGCACTGCCGTCGAAAATCCAATCCCACCGACAAACGATCCTCACTCATCGAGTTGACTCCCGAGGGCAATGAGCTGTTGCGGCGGGCGGAGGCAACGTTCGACGACGAATTGGAGCGCCGTCTCGGTTCCGTGCTGACGCCCGACGCTCTCGATCGGTTCGGCGCCACACTGGCCACGCTGCGTGAAGCCAACCGAAACCTGACACCGACCACGAAGGAAAAAGCATGACCGGCACAATGCGCGCAATCGTACTCGACGCCCCCGGCCCGCCAGAAGCATTGACTATCAAAGTGATTCCGATACCCGTGCCGATTGCGGGCTGGGTACTGGTCCGGGTGAAGGCTTTCGGCCTCAATCGATCCGAACTTCACACCCGCCTCGGCCTCGCCGAAGGCGTGACATTCCCGAGGGTGCTGGGCATCGAGGCCGTCGGCGAAGTGGTGAAC
>NZ_CAURKP010000182.1:0-9651 GCF_963525155.1 uncultured Rhodococcus sp. | reverse complement strand
GTGACAAGGCAAACGCAACCAACAGCAGCGCGCCCACAAAAGCACTGACCCCGACCCAACCGCCACCCGCGTATGCAAGACCCGCGAGGGCGCCCGCCACGGACGAACCCGCGTAGTAGGCAAACAGATACAACGCCGACGCCTCGGCCCGGTGATCGGTAGCGATCAGCCCCACCCAACCGCTGGCCACCGAATGTGCGGCGAAGAATCCTCCGGTGAAGAGCAGCATCCCCACGAGCGTCAACGCCAGATTGTCCGGAACGGTCAGTGCCAGGCCGATACCGATGACGACAACCGACCCGAGCAGCACGCTGCGCCTACCCAGTCGGTCAGAGGCCCCGCCGGCTACCGCCGAGGTGAAAGTTCCGGCAAGGTAGAAAAGGAACACCAGGCCCACAAGCGCTTCAGGAAGGCCGAAAGGTGCTGCCGTGAGCCGAAACCCGAGGAAGTTGTAAATCGACACGAAGCCGCCCATCAGGATGAATCCCAAAGCGAAGAGTGTTCGCAGCGACGGGTTCGCAAGGTGGCGTCGTAGATTCGACGCGATCGTGCGCGCCGATATCGGTTGCGGGCGAAAGAACTTCGACGCGGGAAGCCGCCGGATCATGTTGAGCGCGAACAATGCCGACAGCGCGGACGCAGTCAACAGCGCCCAACGCCACGTACTGAAATCGACGACGGCCGACGGCACGAGCCGTCCGATCAGCCCACCGATCGTCGTGCCGGCGACGTACCTTCCCATCGCTGCACCGAGGTCCTTCCGATCGACCTCCTCGGCCAGATAGGCCATCGCCACCGCCGGGACACCGGCCAGAGCCAATCCTTGTGCTGCGCGTCCGACCAGCAGAACCTCGATCGTCGGACTCAGCGGTAGAAGTAAACCGATCACACAGGACGCCGACGCCGACGCGATCATCACCCGTGTGCGACCGAACCGCTCGGAGAGCGCACTGGCCGGAATGATTGCCAACGCCAACATGCCCGTCGTCGCCGAGACGGACAGCGCAGACACCGCAGGCGAGACGTGGAAGTCTTCGGCGAACGCAGGCAGCAACGCCTGTGCCGCGTACATCGAGATGAACGTCGACAGCCCGGCCGCGAACAACGCAACAGTCACGGTTCGATATCCCGATGTTCCGCGGCGAAGCGGCATCACTTCGGATTCGATCACATTCTCGACAGTCACCACGTACCTCCAGGCATCACTTACCTCCGGCAAGAATCCTCCCGCCCAGACTCGGCAAAAGAAAATGCATAAACTTGATGTTCTATATGCTCCAGAGGTATATAGATTGGGTTCGTGATGCTGACCGAAGACCTCGAATGGTTTGTCGTGCTCGCCGAAACCCAACAGGTGACCGCTACCGCGGATCTGACTCACCTGTCGCAACCGACCCTTTCGCGCAAACTCGCACGCCTCGAACGACAGATCGGCGTGACACTCTTCGACCGTCAGGGACGCCGACTCGAACTGAACCGGTACGGCGAGATCCTCTATCGACATGCTCGCATCGCACTGCGCGCCCTCGACGCCGCGCAGACCGAAATCCAGTCGCTGGCGAGCCCCGAGAGCGGCACGGTCCGGCTCGACTTCCTCCACTCGTTCGGCACCTGGTTGGTGCCGCACATGCTGCGCGGATACCGCGTCGAGCATCCCGGAGTGCGATTCGAACTGCATCAGGACAGCGCGCAGTTCCTGGTCGACAGAATCGCCGCCGGCACGTCCGACCTGGCCGTCGTCTCGCCTCAGCCGCGCGATCCGCAGGTGGCGTGGATGCAGATCGCCCAGCAGTCACTGGCATTGGCTGTTCCGGCTGATCATCGCTTTGCGAAGTTGCATTCGGTCGAGCTTGCGGACGCGGCCGACGAACCGTTCATCGGTATGCATCCGAACTTCGGGATGCGAAGAATTCTCGATGAACTGTGCGCGGCCGCAGGATTCACTCCGAATTTCGTCTTCGAGAGCAGCGAGCTGGCAACGGTCGGCGGACTGGTCTCCGCGTCCTTCGGCGTCTCGGTCATGCCGGTTCAGGATCCACCGATCTGGGCCGAAGGAGTCGTCTACGTACCGATCGAAGGAGCACAGCGAAAAATAGGGCTGATCTGGTCGAAGAGCCGCGAGCTGTCCGATCCCGCCCGGACTTTCCGCGACTACGTCGAAAGAACGACTTGGTAGTGAAAGTGCCCCCGGATAACTACGGATCGGTAACATCCCTCGAGGGGAGCAATTTTCATGCCATTCTTTTCAAACCTACGGTGCCGTAGGCTGGGGCGAAGTCGCGCATTCACTCAACATGGAGGCAAGAAATGACGAGGATTCTGACGCAGCTGGAGCTGCTACAAGAGCTGCAGCCGGTTGCCGAGGAGAACGTCAACCGCCACATCTCCATGGCCAAGGAATGGCATCCACACGACTACGTTCCGTGGGACGAGGGCCGTAACTTCGCAGCCATGGGCGGCGAAGACTGGAGTCTCGAACAGTCACAACTCGGCGAGGTAGCTCGCGCCGCGATGATCACCAACCTGCTCACCGAGGACAACCTGCCGTCGTACCACCGTGAGATCGCCGAGAACTTTTCGCAGGACGGTGCCTGGGGAACGTGGGTCGGCCGGTGGACCGCCGAGGAGAACCGCCACGGCATCGTGATGCGTGACTACCTCGTCGTCACGCGCGCAGTCGACCCCGTCGAGCTCGAGCGCTTCCGCATGGAACACATGACAAACGGTTACAGCGCACCCATCGACGAGGGCGACGCCGGCCTGCTGCACTCGGTCGCCTACGTGACCTTCCAGGAACTCGCGACGCGCGTCAGCCACCGCAACACCGGCAAGGCCTGCGACGAGCCGATTGCCGACAAGATGCTTCAGCGCATCGCCGCCGACGAGAACCTGCACATGATCTTCTACCGCAACATCTGCGCCGCCGCGCTCGATCTTGCTCCCGATCAGGCGCTCAAGGCTGTGGCGAACATCGTCCAGAACTTCCAGATGCCCGGCGCCGGCATGCCGAACTTCCGCCGCAACGGCGCCCTCATGGCCAAGCACGGCATCTACGACCTTCGCCAACACCTCGACGAGGTCGTCTGGCCAGTCCTGCGCAAGTGGAACATCTTCGAGCGCAACGATTTCAGCGCCGAAGGCGAGAACACGCGCGAAGAGTTGGCGGCCTTCCTCGAGACACTCGCCGCCAACGCGACGAAGTTCGAGGAACAGCGCGATCGCATGCTCGCACGCGAAGCCGCCAAGCGCGAACAGCAGGCTTCTTAGTTTCACCAGCTATTCTGTGCCCGGTACCGGATTCGGTACCGGGCACTTCCAATTGTCACAAGTATTTGTTCAGAGGTAGACATGTCATCCCTTCGTATCGGTTCACTCGAGCTGCACAGCCCGGTGGTCCTCGCACCCATGGCGGGCGTCACCAACGTCGCCTTCCGCACGCTGTGCCGTGAACTCGAACTCGAACGTGCAGGCAGCACGTCCGGGCTCTACGTCTGCGAGATGGTCACCGCCCGCGCGCTCGTCGAACGCCAACCCGCCACGATGCACATGACCACGTTCGGTCCGACCGAAACGCCCAGGTCGCTGCAGCTGTACACCGTCGACCCGGATACGACTTACGCCGCGGCCAAGATGATCGTCGACGAGAACATGGCCGATCACATCGACATGAACTTCGGCTGCCCGGTACCCAAGGTGACCCGCAAGGGCGGCGGATCGGCTCTACCGTACAAGCGTCGACTGTTCGGTCAGATCGTCGCGGCAGCCGTGCGCGCCACCGAAGGCACCGACATTCCGGTCACCGTCAAGATGCGCGTCGGCATCGACCCCGAACATCACACGCACCTCGACGCCGGCCGGATCGCCGCAGCTGAAGGCGCCGCTGCCGTCGCACTTCACGCACGTACCGCGTCGCAGCGCTACTCCGGCACTGCTGACTGGAACGAGATCACGCGCCTCAAGGAACACGTCACCGACGTGCCGATCCTCGGCAACGGCGACATCTTCGACGCCTCGGATGCTGCCCGCATGATGAACGAGACCGGCTGCGACGGCGTCGTCGTCGGACGCGGCTGCCTCGGACGGCCATGGCTGTTCGCGGAACTCAGCGCAGCTCTCAACGGACAACAGATCGCCACGCCGCCGACGCTCGGCGAAGTCACCAAGATCATCGCCCGTCACGCCCAACTGCTCGCCGCACATCACGGTGAAATGAAGGGTCTGCGCGAGCTCCGCAAGCACGTCTCCTGGTACATGCGTGGGTTCCCGGTCGGATCGGATCTGCGGGTCTCGATGGCTCTGGTCAGCACGTTGTCCGAACTGGACGACCTGCTCGGACAGCTCGACCACGACGTCCCGTTCCCCAAGGACGCCGAAGGCCCGCGCGGACGCCAAGGCTCACCCGGTCAGGTAGCACTCCCGGAAGGTTGGCTCGACGATCCCGAAGACGACCTTGTGCCGGTGGGAGCTGACATGATGCACTCTGGCGGCTAGCGAAAACACGCCGTCGGATTACTCACATCACTTTCTGAGTGAAGCACTCAGGATTCACCAGTAATATGGCTCCAGCTTCGTCGACAACCGGTTGACGCCGGCATCTGAATGACGAGTTACTGACAGTCGACGACGGGACAGGTTGCATCGGTGGGTGATGATCACGATTCGGGCCCACCTCCGCCCGAGAGCCGCGCCCCCTGGGAACGTCCGCTCGCAGACAAGCGCTTCCGCAACGCCCGACCGGACCAACCGGCAACGCCCCAGCGCCCTGCCACACCCCAGCGACCAACACCGCAACCCCCCAGTCCCCCGGAGCGTCGCAGCAGTGGACGTACCGGGCGACGGGACTCGCCTCCGACCGACGACTCTGTTTCGGTCGCCGAGTTGGTCCGTCGGGTAGGCGACAAGAAGCCGCCACCAGCCCCGGCTGCGCCGCCCAAGCCGGCGCCGAACAAATCCGTACCACCCAAGACTCAATCTTCAGCAGCGTCGTCGCCGCCCCCCGCCCGGCCGATTCCCGCCCGTCCGACCGTTCCGCCCGCCGCTGCGGACTGGATCACCGAAGAACATCCCGTCACCTCCGCAGTGCCGCGGGTAGTCGGTGACACCGGCGCCACTCGTCTGGCGCAAAGCAAGATTCGCCGCCGCCATCGCGCAAAAGTGATCGGCCGATCGGCAGTAGCGTTCCTGGCCGTCATGTCTCTCGCATTGACCGGCGTCGTGTGGGGTTATCTGCGCTCGGTCGAAGGCGGTTTCGATCAGATTGCGGCACTCGACACCGAGTCCGACGACATCATCGACGCCGGTGGTCAACTCGGCGACGAGACGTACCTGATCATCGGCACCGATACCCGCGCCGGTGCGAGCGGTGAGATCGGCGCCGGAACCGTCGAAGACGCCGAAGGCGCCCGAGCCGACACGGTCATGCTGGTGAACATTCCCGCCGACCGAAGCCGCGTCGTCGCCGTCTCCTTCCCGCGTGACCTCGACGTCGAACGTCCGATCTGTCAGGGATGGGACAACGACGCCGGCAAGTACACCAGCGAAACCTTTCCGGCAGCGAGCGGGGACAAGCTCAATGCGACGTACGCACTCGGTGGCCCCAAATGCCTGGTCAAGGTCATCCAGAAGATGTCCGGCCTGAAAATCGGGCACTTCGTCGGAATGGACTTCGCCGGTTTCGAGCGCATGGTCGACACCGTCGGCGGTGTGAACGTCTGCTCCCCCGGACCGATCGAAGACGGCATCCTCGGAACCGTCCTCGCCTCCGGCGGCACGCAGATGCTCGACGGCCGTACCGCCCTCAACTACGTGCGTGCTCGCCACGTCGAAGCCGAGGGCAACGGCGACTACGGGCGCATCACCCGCCAGCAGAAGTTCCTGTCGGCGCTGCTCCGCTCGGCCCTGTCCAACCAGGTCCTCCTGAATCCGAGCAAGCTCAACGGATTCATCAACGCCTTCACCAGCGACACGTTCGTCGAAAACATCGACACCAAGTCACTGGTCACCCTCGGTCGCTCGCTCCAGAACGTCGACGCAGGCGCGGTCACGTTCTTGACGGTCCCCACGGACGGCACCAACGACTGGGGCAACGAGATTCCTCGCACGGACGAGATCAAGTCCCTCTTCCAGGCGATCATCGACGACGATCCGCTTCCGGGTGAAGAGCGCGAGGACACCACACCGTCGTCGACCAGTTCCACGACAACCGCTCCTACGTCCAGCACGCCGCCGGCCGCCACTTCCGTCGAGGCAATGAGCGCCTACAACATCTCGGTCGACGTCTCCAACGCCTCGGGAATCGCCGGGCAGGCCGCGACGATCGCCGACAGCCTCGCGGCTTACGGTTTCCAGATCTCCACAGTCGGTAACTTCAGCGCAGCCACCGGCCTGGCGAATGCTCAAGCGTCGACCACCGTCGTGCGCTACGCCGCAGGTTACGAGGCTGAAGCGGTGACTGTCGCGTCGTCGATTCCCGGCGCGGTTCTGGTTCTCGCTCCGAGCATGGGAGACATGATCGAGGTCGTCGTCGGAAGCAATTTCGCCGGCACCGTCGTCGCCCCCGCGGACCCGGGAACCATCCTGGCGGCAAATCCGACGTCGGTCGACACCAGCACCTCGACGGCTCTGCCCGCCGACATCGCCAGCGTCAACGCCGGCGACACCACCTGCGACTGACACGCGTTCATTCACCTTGCGTTCACCTGGTGCTTGTGACTTGGTCTTTCACGGCACGTAGGCTCTGACCTCATGCGCGTGGCTTACAACGAACAGATGACCGAGCTTGCAGACACGCTCGGCGAGATGGCAGGACTGGCAGGTGCCGCTATGGAGCGCGCCACCCAGTCCCTGCTCCAGGCAGACCTGTCCCTGGCAGAACAAGTAATCGGCGAACACGACAAGATCACCGAACTCAGCACCATCTGCGAGGAGCGCGCGTTTGCGTTGCTCGCCTTGCAGGCTCCCGTTGCCGGAGATCTGCGCTCGGTGGTCAGCGGAATCCAGATCGTCGCCGACATCGACCGCATGGGCGCACTCGCCCTGCACGTCGCCAAGATCGCGCGCCGCCGACATCCCAACCACGTGCTTCCTGAAGAGGTCAACGGCTACTTCGCCGAGATGGGACGCATCGCTGTCTCCATCGGTGCGGCCGCCAAGGTCGTCCTCGAGACCCGCGACCCCGAGCGCGCTGCCCGTCTGCGCGAAGAAGACGAAGCGATGGACGACCTCCACCGCCACCTCTTCACCGTCCTCATGGACCGTGAGTGGAAGCACGGCGTTGCCGCCGCAGTCGACGTCACGCTGCTCGGCCGCTTCTACGAGCGATTCGCCGACCACGCCGTCGAGGTCGGCCGACGTGTCATCTTCCTGGTGACCGGCAAGCTGCCCGAAGAGCCCGAAACCACCGAGAAGGTCGACAACCTCACCTCGTACCCGGATCTCTGAACCCAACCGTCCACGTGAGTAAAAGGCGGCCGCGCACTTGCGCGGCCGCCTTTCCTATTCAGTTCTCGTGCAACCAGGTTTCCAACGTGGGTCCTGCAGTTGTGGATCCCGGCGCGGGCAGCAACGCCCCACCCTTCATCGCCTTACCCGCTCCCGGCATCGAGATCGGGATCAGCCACCTACGTCGGCCACGGTATTTCAAGATCTCGCGCGTCATGGCCGGGATCTCGAGGACCTCAGGCCCGGCGAGATCTGGAGCCCTCCCGGTCGGACCGTTCTGAGCGCACGTCACCAGAGCCTCGGCGACGGTCTTCGCTGCCACCGGTTGTGACCGCATCCGGGGAACCATCGCGACCGGCCCCAGCCCGAAGAGCGCGATCGTCTTCTCGCCGAACTCGAACCACTGAGTGGATCGCAGGATTGTGAATGGAATACCCGACGCCTCCACCGCGCGTTCCTGCGCAGCCTTCCCCTGGTAGTAACCGAAGGACTTCAATCGCGGATCGTCGCAGTTCACGATCGAGAGCAACACGTGGTGCTTCACGCCGGCCCTGGCTTCGGCCGCGACGATGTTCCTTGCTGCCGTCTCGAAGAACTCGATCGCCTTCCTCGCACTGTTGGTGACATGATCACTCACGTCGACGACCACGTCGGCGCCGGAAAATGCTTCGTCCAACCCGGCACCCGTAGAGATGTCGACTCCCGTCGATCGAGCGGCAGCGACCACGTCGTGGCCCCCTGCCTTTGCCTGCTCGACGACCAGCTTTCCCATCTGGCCGGTTCCGCCCAGAACAACAATTCGCATGATGCCTCCGTCAAACCTGTGCGCCCAGCTCTCTTCGGCCTGGTCACATACTGGACGACGCAGCCTCCCGAAGTGTGACGGTAGGGCGAATCAGTCGGTGTACTCCTGCGAAACTCGCCCACGCCACTGCGACCAGATCGGATCCAACGCTGCGCTCGCCTCGTGTGCGTGATCGGCAACGGCCCGTGCCAGCATCCCTGCTCCCGCCAGCGGCGTCACGTGCCCTTCGACGTCGTCGGTAGTCTTCATCCCCAACAGCATGGTCGTACCGAGCACGCGATGGCCACCGAGAATTCCCGGCAGCGAACGGCCCGGCACGCTACGCAGGTCGAGAGTTTCCACGAGCAGCGCGTCACCGTCGACGGTAATGCGCTGATCCGAGCGAAGCGCACCGCCGGTTTCGCCGGTCCGGCCGAATACGATCATCTCGTCGAGCAGCGCAACGGCATCGGATTCCAGTGAAATATCCACGCGCCTGGTCACATCCGCGCCGCCCGCGACGACAAACGGTGCCGCGCGCCAGATCAGCGCCGCACCGGCGCCGACGCTCGCCGAAGCCGACCACGACGCCCGGCCGCCACGCGCGTTGTACGCGACGGTCCCCGACGGCTCGATCACCTCGAGGCACGTACCCGGAGCGACTACGAATTCGATACGCAGGTCGTCGCCGGCCAGCAGCGTTGCACTGTGCCCTACCAAGGCAATTCGCACGGTGAGCCCGCGAGCGTCGACGAACCGCGGGGCCAGGAAGTCGCCGGAGATCAGCTCTCGCGCAACAGCGGTGTCACCCACTCTCTCGACGACGACCCGCGTAGCTCCAGTGCGCATCAGTGAGCGTGAGAGTGGCTGTGCCCGTGACCGTGACCGTGACCGTGGTCTTCTTCATCGGCATGGAAGTGCGGCGCCATCGGCCCCGGATCCTGCGGGGTGTGACTACCCGCGCGATGAGATGCGATGACCTGGCGGAGCCACGCACTGAGCTGGTCGATCGTTGAGTGATCCTTCTGGCTGAGCGCGAGAACTGGAAGTCCGTCACGCGCGGCCGTGGCATCGGCAACCATCTGGACCGCGTCGACGTCGACGTACGGGGCCAGATCGATCTTGTTGACCACCAACAGATCTGCCCGCTCGATTCCGGGGCCGCCCTTTCGTGCGACGTCTCCGCCGCCCGCGACGTCGATGCAGAAGATCTGGGCGTCGA
The DNA here is from genome assembly GCF_963525155.1 of uncultured Rhodococcus sp. NCBI lineage: Bacteria > Bacillati > Actinomycetota > Actinomycetes > Mycobacteriales > Nocardiaceae > Rhodococcus > uncultured Rhodococcus sp. Next base: position 205 of record NZ_CAURKP010000182.1, on the reverse strand, counting down.
CCAGTGCCGGGCTGAACGTGGCGGTCAGGTTGTCACCGCCGCTTTCCACGATCACCATGTCGAGGGGATGGAACTGACGCTCGAGGTCTTCGACCGCAATGAGGTTCGGCGTGACGTCGTCACGAATTGCCGTGTGCGGGCACGCACCGGTCTCGACTGCGACGATGCGCTCGATCGGCAGAACGTTGGCCGCGCGCAACAGTCG
>NZ_CAURKP010000181.1:0-9711 GCF_963525155.1 uncultured Rhodococcus sp. | reverse complement strand
GCCGAGCACCGTCCCACGTGGGGCGGTGAAGTTGATCCCTCGCAGCGCGTGCACGTTCTTGAAGGACTTGTGTACGTCCTCCACTAGTACCGCTGCGTCCGTGGAAAAGGGCATCAACACTCCGCTGTCTGCATTGTCGGAACGGGCACGCGCTCCCGACGGGCGCACAGATGCCTTCTGTCTTCTATCCGTGATCTCCGCTCAGATGTTACCGGAGGGTCAAACCGACACTCGGGCAATCGGACGCGTGAGAGGGGGTACGGGGCTCCTGCCAGCAACTCTCACCTTCGATTTCACCTTGTGGCAAGAATCACAAATGCTCTTTGTAACGTAAAGATCTTCTCCAATTGAACGAATGACCAAATAGATTTTCAGCGCATCTGCGCAGGTGGGTATTCGGTTGCGCGGACCGGAGGTCTTTGATTTGACCGGTGACGAAAGTCCTCCGATTCCTTCCGGTTGGTTCCCTGGGCCCGCTGCTCAATGTCTTGTGGAGAGATTCGCGATACCGTTGGGAAATGGCGAACGCGACGTTGTCGGTGGTTGTTCCGGCTTTTAATGAATCTGAATACATCGAAACGTGCATCGAAGCGCTCATTGCTCAAGGTGAATATGTCGACGAAATCATCGTTGTTGACAATAATTCCTCGGACAATACTTCTGAGTTGATCAAGAAGTATCAAATTAGTTGTCCCAAGCTCCGGCTTCTCTGTGAATCCCGCCCCGGGGTGGTGCATGCGAGAAACAAGGGGTTTGACGCGGCTAGTGGAGAACTTATCGGACGTATCGACGCCGATACGATCGTGGGGGAAGGCTGGGCAGTTGCGGTTCACGAATTCTTCGAGCGTCGCGACGATTTCTCGGGCGTAACCGGCCTGACTTACCTTTATGAATCTCCGATCGCCGGCCTTCAGCGCCGATGGACGAATTGGCGACTCGTTCGCGGGGTCCAGAGCGCAGTTCGGCCTGTTGTTGCAGTTCCAGGCAGTAACATGGCGATGCGTCGGTCGGCTTGGTTGGCCGTTAGGGATGCGGTCAGCGATCGAACCGACATTCACGAGGATATCGACCTATCCCTCTGCATGGCGCGTGTTCGTTGCACTGTGGGGCAGATCTCGAGCATGGCCGCAAAGGTTTCGGGTAGGCGTGGAGTTAGTTCGCCGCGAGTGTATGCGCGATATAATCGAGCATCAAAGAAAACTCTCGAGCATCATGGTGTGTCGCATTGGAAGTTAACGTTCTTGATTGCAGCGGACAGTGTCCTGCATGCAATCTTGTGGCCTCTTTATCGAATGTATGACAAGAATTCCGGGCGAATCTCTTCCCGGTTTCTGGGCCGGAGGCAGCGTGCGCGGGATCTCCCCGTCTTTTCTTGAGTATTTCGTCCGGTATTTATTTGCTCAAGCTCTTGTCTAGCTGAATAATCGGGAGTGCCCGATAATTGCGGAATATTACTGGACCGGGTTTGTTGGAGAATCAGCACTTATTGCTCAGGATTAACTGGGGAGGTATTCTTCTCCTGCGATTGATACTTCTGTCGTAACTTGCAACTTATGGAGCAAGGACGATATTCCGCTGTAATCCTGTACGAACAGTTCGTTGCTCGGTTCCAACGCGACATCATCGAGCATCTTCTGTCCGCCGGGTATGGCTTCGATCTCCATGATTGCTCGCCACGCGCCGAAGTCGGTTCCGCTGAAAGCGCGCATGGCGCCCTCGAAGCCTTCCAGTAGATAGCTGCGATCTCCACGATTCAAGGAATCCCAGACCAGTACCGCCAGTTCCCCGGCAATCGAGGCATGGCAGTACTCGTCGCGAGCGTGCAACCGAATGGTCGCGCGGTTGATCGACTGCACGCCCAGGTCGTCCGAGATCAGGTCGAGGTATGCGGTGATCGACACCTCGGCGACGGTCATGAACGCCAACTGTGTCAGCGCGATCTTGCGCGGATCACCGGCTGCGTCGAGGGCTTGCGCCCGCGTGCGGACCGTCAGGACGTCGGGCAATGCCTTGGTCGGCAGCCCCCAGCCCCTGCCTCGACGGGTCGCTGAACTGGCATTGAAGTGCATGAGCGTGTGATATTGCTCGTCGACCATCGCCTGATTGACGGCCACTGCAGCCCAATCTCCGAGACCGACGCCGAGTCGGTCTTCGGCGAGAACGTCGAAGCCGGGATTGACGACGTACTTCTCGATGTCCATGACGTTCTTGTTGAACGCGATCCATGCCCAGGCTTGCAGGCGTTGCTTCTGCTCGGGGCTCAATGCCAGGTAGGTCGGATGCTCCGCGAACGGGAGAAGTGCTTCGGGGTAGTCGGACAACGACGAATCGAAGAGATCGTCCAGTTCCGGCTCCGCCTTCTTCACGGTTGCCCGGCGCGCCCAGTTGCTCGCAAGGCGGCGGACGATTGCACTCTCGACCGGATCCGAGGCGTCGTACTCCGGGAGGCTGGGCGGACTCACTCCAGGTCTCATCGTTCCCTACTCTCTGTGCCCTTCGGCAATGCGATCGAACAAGCTCTGGCACTCCGCGTTCAATTCGCCGGAGTGATCGTCGAGCGCTGCCTCGGCGGTTTTCATCAGCGTCGTGAAGTCGCCGAGCGTCTCGGCCGCCGTGTCCACCTGTGAGGTGGCATCAAACAGTGCTTTTCGTGTCGCACCTGCATGCGGATTGCCCGCTTGTACGTCCCAGTACACCTCCGGTTCGCCGCCGGCTATCCGCGCCAGGAGCGCGAGCAAGGTCTGATGCGGGGGAGGGGCGACCGCGATGAGTTCGTCCGCGGAAACTCCGAGTTCGGCCAGGGCAACGCCGAAAGCCAGCACCGACGCGTGTGTCAGAACCTGGGTAGCCGCGGCCAACCGGTCGTGACGATCGGCGTCCATCACCGCGACCGACGCTCCCCACGAGCGCACGATGCCGAGGAATCTGTCGGACTGCGGACCGCCGACGTACGGCACTGCGATGACGGCCCGACCGCGCGGTCCGAGCGACGGACGGAACATGGGGTTGAGTCCGAGGAACTCCCCTTCTCGGCCGGCGTCGGCGATTGCTGCGTCCATCCGCGATTTGACCGACAGCGTGTCCACAACGAGAGCGCCGGATGTCCGAAGGCTCGGTAGTGCGGCTAGAGCGACCTGTTCGGGAACCGCGAGCACGATGATGCGCGAGGACTCCACGTGCGCGAGGACTTGCTCACTGGGTTTCGTGATGTCTCCGACGACTACATCTCCGTCGGGATCGCTGCCTGCTGGGTCGACGACGGTGACGGTCGACCCCCCGGCGCGAAGCAGTTCGACGAACATGGATCCGACGGCACCCAGCCCGCCGACAACCGTCGCTGTGCCTGATGCCGCCGTCATGGCTGGATCTACCCGCCGTACTCGAGGACCCGCGAGGACACCGCATCGAGCGCACGGAGCAGCGTGGACGCCTTGACCGTGGTCTCGTCGAATTCTTCTTCCGGATCGGACAACGCTGTGATGGCACCGCCGATTCCGAAGGTCACGCCGCTCTCGGTGCAGACCAGCGACCGGATCACGATCGAGAGGTCCGCGGCGCCACCGAGCGCGAAGTACCCGATCGATCCCGAGTAGACCCCACGTGGGCCTGATTCGAGGCGGTCGATGATCTCCATCGTCCGTACCTTCGGGGCGCCGGTCATCGATCCACCGGGGAACGCGGCACGCACACAGTCCACCGCCGACGACCCCGGACTCAGATGTCCGCGCACCGTCGACACCATTTGGTGAACGGACGAGTACGACTCGATCGCGAACAGCCTCGGAACGTGGACACTTCCCGGAACGCAGACCTTGGTGAGGTCGTTGCGGGTGAGGTCCACGATCATCAGGTTCTCGGCGCGGTCCTTCTCGCTGTCGAGCAGGTCCTGCCGTAGGGCAGCATCACGCGCTCGGGTGACGCCGCGCGGGCGGGTCCCTTTGATCGGCTTGGACTCGACGTTGCCGGCCGAGTCGACACGAAGGAACCGCTCAGGCGAGGCCGAGACCACCGAGATACCGGTGAAGTCGAGAAGTGCGCTGTACGGCGTCGGATTGATCGAGCGCAGATACTCGAACGCCTGCTGTGCATCGATCGTCTCGTCGACGCTCGCCATGTTGGTCAGACACACCTCGTAGGACTCACCTGCCCGGATCTCCGAGAGGGCCGTTCCGATCAACGACAGGTACTGATCGCGATCATGCCGAAGGCGAGCCTGCGTCCAGACGGTGTCGCTGATCAGCGGAACGGGGGTGCGTTCCGGAAGGTCCGCGCCGATCCGCGCCAGGGTGTCGACGGTCGATTCGAGCCAATCGTCATAGCCGGCGTCCCGGACTTTCTCGCGCAACCTCAAAACGTGAGTGCGGCCCGCGGTGTGATCGATGACGACGGCGCGATCGGCAAACACCAGAGCGGCATCAGGAGTGGGTGCCGGATGGACTGCCCTTCCTCCGGTCTGTGCTTTCAGTTCGTAGCCGAGGTAGCCCACGTAGCCGAGGTTGAAGTCGAGTTCCGGATGCGAGGGCACGAAGCGTGTCGAGAGTTGTGCGTCCAAGTAATCGAAGAAAGGAACTCGAATGTGCTCGTCGGACAAGCCTTTTCGGCTGACAGTCAGTACCTCGGCTTGCACGTCGTACGTGATGAACTCGGCCAGCGGCCCCGACGAATCGCCGAGAATCGAAAAGCGCGCACTCGGCTCTGCGGTTGCCGCGCGGTCCAGCCAGAACGCGTTCGGGCCGTCGGCGAACAGTGCTGCATAGGCCGCCGACGGGTCCACTGCAAAATCGAGAGTCACGTCGTCGACGTCGTAGTTGATCGCCGGCCGCAGGTCGGGTGTTTGCGGAACAGGTTCGGGTCGGATCACCGAATCCAGAGTGCGTCCGACGGACAGATCGCGGAAGTTCGCGAGCAAATCTATGCCGAACTCGGTGCTGATGGACTCCGGATGGAACTGAACTCCCCACATCGGCTTGGTCCGGTGCCGGACACCCATGAGCAGACCGTCGGACGTCCACGCGGTACGAACGAAGGCGTTCGGCAGATTCTCGACGGTCAACGAGTGGTAGCGAACAGCTCGGAACGGCGACGGAAGTCCGGCAAAGATGCCCGAGCCGTCGTGATCGATCAGCGAAATTCGGCCGTGCATCGGGACGGGCGCAACCACCACGTCCGCGCCGAACAACTCGCACAGGCCCTGGTGGCCGAGACAGACACCGAGAAGTGGGAGAGGCGCTTCTTCGATGAAACGGCGGCTGATTCCGAAATCACGGTCGCGATCCGGCCGGCCGGGACCTGGGGAGATGACCACGTTGTCGTACGACGCGAGATCGAGGGAATCCCAATCCACGTCGTTGCGGACCACGGTCGGCACAACCCCGTTGACCTCGGTCAACAGGGTGAACAGGTTGTAGGTGAACGAGTCGTAATTGTCCACCAGAAGGGTGCGGGAACTCATGTCGATGATCCTGATCTCGGTCCGACGGATTCCCGAACAGTGTCCTCCTCCTCAACAGGTGCGTTGATCACCAGGTCTTCGAGTCGACAGGTCTCGGCAATCATCAGCTCGTACAGGGCGTTGAAGAAGTCGGGGGAGAGGTCGTGTCTACGGGCGAATTCACGCGCCCGCTCCTGCACGAGGCGGACGCGGCCGGGTTGCATCATCGGAACCTCGCGGGAGCGCTTCCACTCGCCGATGCGCAGGCAGAGTTCCAGCCGCTGCCGCACCGTCTCGAGAAGTAGAGCGTCGATGGCGTCGAGGTCGCGCCGGAAGCTGTCCAATCCCTCGGCCTCGTCCGGATACGACGAGGTCTGCGTGCCTGCTTCGGAACTCGTTGTGGTCAAGAACTCTTCCACGAGGCCTCCCGGTGCTCGGCGTGACGCGAGGTCGACAATGTGGTGCCCGGAACGCAACCCACCTCCGGACACCGGCACCCCGACCGACCATCGCCGTTCGGGGAGGTGTTCCACGATCGTCATTCGCCGAAACCTGCGGTGGTGCCTAATTCTGCGAAACCTGTTTGGCGGGCGAATCAGGTTGCGATGCAGGCGGGTTCGTGAGTGCCTACTTGGGGGAGACCCAGGTGGTGATTTCGGCGTGGACTACTTCCTTGCCGCCACGGTCGAAGATCGAGATGGGAACGAGAAGTTCCGTGCCACTCTCGATCGCCGCGAAGTCCGGCAAAGTCTCGAGTCGGGCGACCGCCCGCAGGCCGGTCTCGGCCTTGGCGAGGTAGTCGACCTTCATCGACTTGGGGATCCAGCGGTGGGAGTTCGGAACCGTCGCTTCGCTCAGCATGCCCATTGCGACCTCCGCGAGATTGCATGCTGCGATCGCGTGAAAAGTGCCGAGATGATTGTGGACGCCCCACCATTTGGGGGAGCGGACCTCGCAGAGCCCTGGTTCCAACTTGGTCACCCGGGGGAGAACAGAGGCGAAATAGGGCACGCGAATGGACATCGCCGCCGAGAAAACTGCATGTCCGAGGGCATTGTCCGGCAATTTCTGCCATCCGCGATAGGTAGGGCTGGAGGTAGTCATAGGCCTATCTTACTTCTGAGTAAGGTTGTTGTCGCGCAGCTCACTCGGAAAAGGCAGTTCGGGGGAGTTGAGGATTTGGGCCAGGTACGGCATACTGGTCGGGTTGCCTTGTCCGGGACGCGGTCGATTGCGGCCGTGATCGGGTAAGGGTAAGACGTCACAGACGATCGATCGCAGATCCCGTCAGGGTAATCGGGTCAACGACTGTGACCATGCAAGACGAGAAGTAATGCAGGACGGAAGCAGTACCTACTTTGTGTTCGACATCGAACACGTCCGGTACGCATCACGCGCCAGATAATCGAAAGATTGTCCGGCGCAGGATGAGTGAGAAGGCGACACGCCCGACCGCGTGTACCGGAGAACAATGACAAACGAACAGCGGCAGCAGATCCTGATCTCGATCCGAATCTCGGTACTCCCGAGAACTTGGACTTGGTCCCGATCGCTTCAGTGTTCGTCGTGTCATCGTCCAGGCAAGGACTGTGCAGACGAGGTAGCTCGAGCCTGACCAGGCGGGCTACGAAACGCGGCAAGAAAAGGACACTAAGCGTGGCGGGACAAAAGATCCGCATCAGGCTCAAGGCCTACGACCACGAGGCGATCGACGCGTCAGCGCGCAAGATCGTCGAGACGGTAACCCGTACGGGTGCCCGCGTCGTTGGACCTGTGCCGTTGCCGACCGAGAAGAACGTATATTGCGTCATCCGCTCGCCGCACAAGTACAAGGACTCGCGCGAGCACTTCGAGATGCGTACTCACAAGCGGCTGATCGACATTCTCGACCCGACGCCGAAGACGGTTGACGCGCTCATGCGCATCGACCTTCCGGCCAGTGTCGACGTGAACATTCAGTGACGGCGGAGACAAAAACAATGACTGATACCAAGATCAAGGGAATCCTGGGCACCAAGCTCGGCATGACCCAGGTCTTCGACGAGAACAACCGGGTTGTCCCGGTCACCGTCGTGAAGGCTGGGCCGAACGTCGTAACCCAGATCCGTACCGAAGAGCGTGACGGCTACAGCGCCGTTCAGCTCGCGTTCGGCGCCATCGACCCGCGCAAGGTGAACAAGCCGACTTCCGGCCAGTTCACCAAGGCTGGTGTGACCCCGCGTCGCCACGTAGTGGAGCTCCGCGTTGCGGACACCTCCGACTACGAGGTCGGCCAGGAGCTCACCGCCGAGGTCTTCGAGGACGGCGCATACGTCGACGTCACCGGAACCAGCAAGGGCAAGGGCTTCGCCGGAACCATGAAGCGTCACGGCTTCAAGGGACAGGGCGCGTCGCACGGTACCCAGGCTGTTCACCGCCGCCCGGGCTCCATCGGTGGCTGTGCAACTCCCGGCCGCGTGTTCAAGGGCATGCGCATGTCCGGACGCATGGGTAGCGACCGCATCACGACGCAGAACCTCTCGGTCCACAAGGTGGATGCAGAGAACGGCCTGCTGCTGATCAAGGGTGCGATCCCCGGCCGCAAGGGCGGCCTCGTGATCGTCAAGAGTGCAGTGAAGGGTGGTGCACGGGCATGACCAGCACCGAGACCAAGTTGACCCTGGACGTCAAGGTCGCCGGCGGCAAGACCAACGGCACCGTCGATCTCCCCGCTGAGATCTTCGACGCTCCGGCCAACATCGCGCTTCTCCATCAGGTTGTCGTCGCGCAGCTCGCAGCTGCTCGTCAGGGAACCCACTCCACCAAGACCCGCGGCGACGTCCGCGGCGGTGGCAAGAAGCCGTACCGCCAGAAGGGCACCGGCCGCGCACGCCAGGGCTCGACTCGCGCACCGCAGTTCGTCGGCGGCGGAACCGTTCACGGCCCGCAGCCGCGTGACTACAGCCAGCGCACCCCCAAGAAGATGAAGGCAGCCGCTCTTCGCGGAGCCCTCTCTGACCGCGCACGCAACGAGCGCATCCACGTCATCACCGAACTGGTTGCAGGGCAGACGCCTTCGACCAAGGGCGCAATCGCGTTCCTCGGCGAGATTTCGGATCGCAAGAAGCTGCTGCTCGTCGTGGGTCGCCAGGATGTAGCCGCTTGGAAGAGCGTGCAGAACCTGGAAGGCGTGCATCCCATTGCACCCGACCAGCTCAACACCTACGACGTACTCAATGCAGACGATGTCGTGTTCAGCGTCGAGGCACTCAACGCGTTCATCCACGGGCCCGCAGAGAGCGCTCAGAACAAGGAGGACGCCAAGTGAGCACCATCGCTGACCCCCGCGACATCCTGCTCGCTCCGGTCATCTCCGAGAAGTCCTACGGACTGATCGAGGAAGGCACCTACACCTTCCTGGTGCACCCGGACTCGAACAAGACGCAGATCAAGATTGCCGTCGAGAAGGTCTTCGGCGTCAAGGTGACCAGCGTCAACACCGCCAACCGTCAGGGCAAGCGTAAGCGGACCCGATTCGGTTACGGCAAGCGCAAGGACACCAAGCGCGCGCTCGTGACCCTGTCCGCTGACAGCAAGCCCATCGAGATCTTCGGAGGACCGGTCGCGTAAGCGCCGGGACTTGACGAGACATAGAGGACGAGAAGACTCATGGCAATCCGTAAGTACAAGCCGACAACACCGGGCCGTCGTGGCTCGAGCGTCTCGGACTTCGCCGAGATCACTCGGTCGACCCCCGAGAAGTCGCTGGTTCGCCCGCTGCACGGTCGCGGTGGACGTAACGCACACGGTCGTATCACCACCCGTCACAAGGGTGGCGGACACAAGCGTGCATACCGACTGATCGATTTCCGTCGCAACGACAAGGACGGCATCCCGGCAAAGGTCGCTCACATCGAGTACGACCCCAACCGCACAGCAAACATCGCACTCCTGCATTACGCAGACGGTGAGAAGCGCTACATCATCGCCCCCAAGGGCCTGGTGCAGGGTTCACCGGTCGAGTCCGGTGCAGGTGCCGACATCAAGCCGGGCAACAACCTGCCGCTGCGCAACATCCCGACTGGTACCACCATCCACGGTGTGGAACTGCGTCCCGGCGGCGGAGCCAAGATGGCTCGTTCCGCAGGCGCCAGCATCCAGCTCCTCGGTAAGGAAGGCAGCTACGCCACGCTGCGTATGCCTTCCGGTGAAATCCGTCGCGTCGACGTGCGCTGCCGCGCATCCGTCGGCGAGGTCGGCAACGCCGAGCAGTCGAACATCAACTGGGGCAAGGCCGGCCG
>NZ_CAURKP010000180.1:0-9835 GCF_963525155.1 uncultured Rhodococcus sp. | reverse complement strand
ACCTTTGTGTCTGTCTTACAGACGATTCCACGTTTCCGGTATGCCCGCTCCAGCTGCTTCGACGACCACGGATCCTCGGCGGCGATCAGTCGGGGGAGTGCCTCGACGATCGTTACTTCGGCGCCGAACGAGCGCCAGAGGCTTGCGAACTCGACGCCGATGACACCGCCACCGAGTACCGTTGCGCTGGTGGGCACCCGGTCGAGTTCGAGTGCCTGGTCGCTGGTGACGATCCGTCGGCCGAGTTCGATGCCGGGGAGTTCCCGCGGATACGAGCCGGTGGCCAGAACGAGTGATGTTCCGGTGTAGCGGGTTCCGTCGACGTCGATGCTTCGCCCACCGACATACGTCCCGTATCCGTTGACGATGGTGATCTTGTGTTGCGCCAACAAGCCTTGCAGACCGCTGTACAGCCGCTCGACTGTCCCGTTCTTGTAGTCGTGCACCTGCGCGACGTCGATGCCGGCAAAAGATGCCCGGACACCGAATTGCTCACTGGTGCGTGCCGAATCGGCCACCTCGGCGGAATGCAGCAGTGCCTTGGTCGGGATGCATCCGCGGTGCAGGCACGTTCCGCCGACCTTGTCCGCTTCGATCAGCGTGACCGACAATCCGAGTTGAGCGGCGCGGATGGCGCAGGCATAGCCGCCCGATCCTCCACCGAGGATCACGACGTCGCTGTGGGGTTCTGCAGTTGTCATCAGAGCCTTCCCAGGACGCGGATCGGGTTCTCGATGTAGTCACCGAACAGCCTGAGGAATCCGCCGGCTTCGCCTCCGTCACAGACGCGGTGGTCGAAGCTCAACGAGATCTGAGTGACCTTACGAACCGTCAACTCGCCGTTCACGACCCACGGCTTGTCGATGATGCGTCCGATCCCCAGAATTGCCGCCTCGGGGTGATTGATGATCGGAGTCGATCCGTCGACCCCGAATACCCCGTAGTTGTTGAGCGTGAACGTGCCGCCGGTCAGGCGGGCGGGTTCGAGTTTGCCGTCGCGCGCAAGGTCGGTGGTCACCCGAAGTGCTTGTGCGAGTTCGACGGTGCTCAGGGCGTCCGCATTTCGAATGACCGGTACCATCAATCCCTTCGGTGTCTGCGCGGCGATCCCCAGGTGGGTGCGGGCGTGTCGAACGATCTCGCCTCGAGCAGTATCGACCGACGAGTTCAGTTCGGGGTACTGCGCCAACGCCGCGATGGTCAGCCGAGCCAGGAGCGCCATCAGGCTGATCTTGTCGGAATCGGGCAGTGACTTGTTGATCTCGGCTCGCGCCGCCAACAGTTCGGTGGCGTCGACGTCGACCCAGGTTGTTGCGTCAGGGATCTCGCGGCGGCTGGTGGACAGCTTGTCGGCAACTACCTTGCGTAGCCCCTTGATCGGAATTCTTTGGTCGGTCGCGTGTGACGTTTCCGTTTCCGGGCCGAAGTTTGCCCCGGCCTCGACGTCGGCGCGCGTGATGACTCCGCCGGCGCCCGATCCGGAAATCGTGGCTAGGTCGATACTGTTGTCAGAGGCCAGTTTACGAACAATCGGCGAGATCACACGTACCGACGGAGCAGCTCTGCGGCGGCGCAGAGGAGCATCCTCGCTGGTGCCGTAGCCGATCAGGACGTTGCCCGAACCGGCGCGTTCCTCTTCGCGGTAGCGCTCGTGGTTGGCCGAAACGACCGCGTCGACACTCTCGCCACCACTCACAGTGATCAACGGAGTGCCCACCTTCAGGGTGTCTCCGCCCTTGCCGTGTAGTTCGATCACGGTCCCGGCGAACGGGATGGGCACATCCACAGCAGCTTTCGCAGTTTCCACCTCGACGACGATCTGATCGATGGTGACCACGTCGCCGACCTTGACGTGCCACTCCGCGATGTCGGCCTCCGCCAGACCTTCACCCAGATCGGGGAGCATGAATACCTGATTGCTCATGCCGTCACCGCCCAACGGGTGTCGGGAGTGTCGTTCCACTGCAGACGGTCGACGGCGTCCAGGACACGGTCGACGCTGGGCAGGTGGTGACGCTCGAGCTTGGGAGCGGGGTAGGGGATGTCGAAGCCGCTGACCCGGAGCACCGGGGCATGGAGATGGTGGAAACACCGTTCCTGCACGCGGGCAGCAATTTCCGCACCCACACCGGCAAAACCCTGCGCTTCCTGGATGACGATGCAGCGTCCGGTCTTTCGCACCGATGCGGTGACCGTCTCGTCGTCGAACGGCACTATCGAGCGGATGTCGATCACCTCGATGTCCCGGCCCTCGGCTGCAGCGGCCTCGGCGGACCTCAGTGCAACATCCACGGACGGACCGTAGGCGATGAGCGTCGCGTCACGACCGGGGCGACGGACGACGGCGCGACCGATCGGCTCACGTGCGGTCAGTTCGACATCTGCTCGCGCGAAGTCCAGCTTCTTGGGCTCGAGGAAGATCACGGGGTCGGGGTCCTCGATTGCCGAACGTAGCAGCGAGTACGCATCTTCCACCGTGGACGGCGCCACAACCTTCAGTCCGGGTGTGTGCGCGTAGTAGCCCTCACTGGAATCACAGTGATGCTCCACCCCGCCGATACCGCCGGCAAAAGGAACACGAATGACTATCGGAATCGACAGCGCGCCCTTGGTGCGGTTGCGGATCTTCGCCACATGGGAGGCGATCTGCTCGAACGCCGGATAGGCAAACGCGTCGAACTGCATTTCCACGACCGGACGAAAACCGGCCATGGCCATGCCGATTGCGAATCCGATGATGCCGGACTCGGCGAGGGGAGTGTCGAAGCATCGGTCGTCGCCGAAGTCGCGGGTGAGGCCGTCGGTGACGCGGAAAACGCCGCCCAGGGTGCCGACGTCCTCACCGAAGACGACAACGTTGTCGTCCGCAGCCAGAGAGTCGCGTAGCGCGGTGTTGAGGGCCTGAGCCATCGTGAGCATGGGCATGGTCAGTGTCCCCCTGTGTCAGCGGCTTCGGCAGCAAGTTCGGTTTCGAGTTGGGCTTGTTGCTCACGCAATTGCGGTGTCTGCTCGGCGAAGACGTACCGGAACAGATCGAGCGGATCGTGCGGGCGGTCGACGTTCATGCCGGCGCGTAGTGTGGCGGCCTCTGCTTCTGCCTCTGCGGTCAGTGATTCCACGAACGCGTCGTCGATCAGATCGTGTGCGCGCAGATACTTTTCGAGACGCGGCAACGGATCTCGCCCGAGCCAGGCTTCCACCTCGGCGCTGTCGCGGTAGCGGGTGGCGTCGTCGGCATTGGTGTGTGCGTCGATGCGATAAGTGTGTGCCTCGACGATCACCGGCCCGTTTCCGCTGCGGACGAAGCGTGCCGCCTCGTCCATGACGGCCAGCATCGCAACGGGATCGTTGCCGTCGACCTGCTCGCTGCCGATCCCGTAGCCGACGCCCTTGTGCGCCAACGTCGGTGCTGCGCTTTGGCGCGACAGTGGCACGCTGATCGCAAATCCGTTGTTCTGCACCAGAAAGATCACCGGCGCCTTGAAGACGGCGGCGAAGTTCAGCGCCTCGTGGAAATCGCCCTCACTGGTGGCGCCGTCACCACAGAGCGCCAAGGCGACGGTGTTCAAGCCCCGTCGAGACTCCCCGTAGGCCACCCCCGCTGCATGCAGCAATTGCGTTGCCAGCGGGGTGCACTGCGGCGCACTGCGCAGTGCGACCGGGTCGTATCCGCAGTGCCAGTCGCCGGCGAGCATGCTCAGAATCTGCACCGGATCGACACCCCTGGCGGCCAACGCCATCGAATCCCGGTAGGTGGGGAAGAGCCAGTCACTCGGCTCCAGACTCATCGCTGCCGCGATCTGACATGCCTCCTGCCCTCGCGAGGACGGATACACGGCCAGGCGCCCCTGTTTGGTCAGCGCCGTAGCCTGCTGGTCGAAACGCCTGCCCAGGAACATCTTTCGATACATCGCGATCAGGCGATCGTCGCTCGGTTTTGCGTAGCGGGCCTCGCTGCGCGTCAGTTCTCCGGCAGGGTCGAGGTACTGCACCGCGGAATCGGCCGGCAGGAACTTCTGATACCGCAGTTCCCCCAAGGGCTCGACAAGTGTCACTTCTACCTCCAGAAGACGTTGTGTCCATCAGTATTCGCACTTCGGCGACGTAATGGCAGCAAGCGTCGAGGATTCAAGACAAACGGCCTATCATGAGGATTCGGGCAGCAATATGTCCATCAACCGACTCGACTACCGAACCAGGAATGGACAGATGGCCACCGAACCGCACGCTCTCGATGCGATCGACCGCCGCATCATCGCCGAACTGACCGCAGACAGTCGCATCTCCATGCGTGCACTGGCTGAAAAGGCGCACATATCCCGCGCTCACGCCTACGTCCGCATCGAAAGGCTCGAGGACGCCGGAATCATCACCGGATTCACGACGCGGATCGCCCACGAGAAGGCCGGACTCGGCTCCTCGGCATACGTGGCACTCTCGATCAGGCAGCACTCGTGGCGAGGTCTGGCGGCGTCCTTGAAGGCCCTGCCGTTTGTCGAGCACTTCTCCCTCCTCGGCGGCGACTTCGACGTTCTGGTGCTGGTCCGTGCCCCGGACAACCAGGAACTACGCCACACCGTTCTCGAAGAACTCCAGGGACTCGACGGGGTTCTCTCGACCAAAACGTGGCTGATCTTCGAAGAAGGCAACGGTCCGGGACCCAACTGGCTGCCCGCCTGATCCGTCTATAGTCGCCGTTAGCAGTTGCACACGGGAGGTGACTCGAATGACCCTGTACGGCCTGGGAATCGGTTGGCGCCCCGAGGTCTCCGGAATCATCGCGCAACTCGACGGCCTGGCGTTCTGCGAAGTCATTGCCGAATCCGTCGGAAACGAGATACCGCCGCACCTCGGCTCGCTGGGAGTTCCGGTGATTCCGCACGGAATCTCGCTCTCCCTTGGCGGGGCCGAGGCGGTAGATCAGGCACGGATCGATCACCTTGCGCATGCAGCTCAGCTACTGGGCGCTCCCTTGGCGAGCGAGCACATCGCATTCGTACGTGCAGGCGGCATCGAGGCCGGGCACCTGCTCCCACTTCCGCGCACCTACGAAGCCGTCGACGCCCTGGTACGCAACATCACCCGGACTCAGGACGGTCTACCGGTGCCGTTCGCCGTCGAAAACGTTGCCGCCCTGTTCGACTGGCCGGACGACGAGTTGACCGAAGGGGAGTTTCTCGCGGAGATCGTCGAGCGCACCGGAGCCCTGCTGGTTCTCGACATCGCGAACGTCTACGCCAACGCTCTCAATCGCGGGCGTGATCCGTGGACCGAACTGAGCCGGTTGCCGCTCGAACGAATCGCCTACTGCCACATCGCCGGTGGCAGTCTCGGCGACGGTAAATACCACGACACGCACACCGATCCGGTACCCGAAGCCGTGCTGGAACTACTCGCGCAATTCACCGCGGCCGGTCACCATCCCGCGATCATGCTCGAGCGAGACGGCAACTATCCGCCGGCAGTGGAATTGCTCGACGAGCTCGATGCCATCGCCGACGCAGCTGGTCTGGATCGCATCACCGCGGGCACCGATTGGTCAGGCACATGAGCACGCTCGGTGAGCGTCAAGAGGCGCTTATTCGCGCACTGGTGGCGGGTGGCGAACTACCCGAAGGCTTCGACAAAGACGATGCCGCCGTTGTCTCGGCGGCACTGCTCCGAAAGCGCGCAGGAGAAGTGGCGCACCACCTTCCGGTCGTGCGCCACACTCTCGGCGATCGTTATCTTCAGTTGTTCACAGCGTGGGCGGACGGACGGCCGAAGACGTCTTCGCGTTCGGATGCCCAGGCCTTTGTCGCCCATCTCCAGGACATCGGCGAGCTGCCTCGCCCGCCCTGGTATCAGAGGTTTCGAAAGCTCTCACGCAAGTGAGACAACAGCTTCGCTGGTGTACATGAGGAACGTCATCGATTCCTGGAAGTACAGCTCGACGGAGTTCGCATCGTGCGAGAGATAGCCGATGGACAGGTCCTGGCCGAGGTGCAATTCGTAGTCACCGCCACGCGTCGACAGCAGGAAAGCGCCGTCGATGGCCGGGGCCCAGATGATCTCGCCGTCGAGGACGCGTCGCAGGTGCTCGCGGATGGGGTAGCCGTGATCGGAGGTCTCGTTGATCGCGGTGAACGCATCTGCATTCAGGAGCAGTGAGTACGGTCCGTTGACACCGGCCAAGCGCAGCGACGTGATCGCCTGGCTGATGGCTTCCGGGTAGTCCTTGGCGTCGATGGGGAGCTTCAGTTCCGGGTTGGAACCGCTGGCCCGCACGCCGGTGATGCTGGCTGCGGGGTATCCCTCGAAGATGGCGCGGTCCTCGGCGAACGCGATCTGCTTGGCCGCGTCCTTGACGGGCTGCCAGTCGGAGTCCTTGGCGCCGCGTTCGACGTCGTCGATGGCCTGACGGCTGACGGTGAACGGGACCCGCAGTTCGATGATCGGCTGGGACTGACGAGCATGTGCGATGACGCCGTCGGCCAAGGGATTGATCGGCACCTGATGCCCGAGTGGGATGGCCGCGAGATCGTCACCCGACGGTCCCTCCACATCCACGACACGACGACCGGCGACGTGACGCTTGAAGGTACGGCTCGCCTCTTCTTCGATCTCGGCCCAGGCTGCTGCCGAAATGGGTGCTAGGTCGCGGTGCAGGTTTGTCATTGCTGGGCACTCCTTTTGAGGCTGCCGATTCCGAGAGAACCGTCAGAGATGGGCGCTGTGAACGTCGCTTCGGGAACGAGCCTGGTCGGTAAGTCCGGGGGATCGTCGAGAAAGTCCGCCGTCGGAACGAAGAAATTGATTCCGGTGACGGCGGTGGAGAAATCGAGAATGCGGTCGTAATTGCCGACGGGATTCCCGATGAACATGTTGGTGAGCATCTGCTCGGTGACCGTCGGCGACGCCGAGTAACCGATGAAATAGGTACCCATCTCAGCGGAGCCGACGTGGCCGAACGGCATGTTGTCGCGCAGAATCTGGATCTGCTCACCGGATTCGTCTTCGATGACGGTGAGTGCGGTGTGGGAGTTGGCCGGCTTGGTGTCGTCGTCCATCTCGAGATCTTCGAGCTTGGAGCGTCCGATGACGTTCTCCTGCTCCTCGACGGGCAGGGAGTTCCACTCCGACATGTCGTGGAGGTACTTCTGGACGATGACGTAACTGCTGCCTGCGAAATCCGGATCCTCGTCACCGACGGTGACCGCGACGTAAGCGGCCTGCCCGGACGGGTTCTCGGTACCGTCGACAAAACCCATGAGGTCGCGTTGCTCGAAATACTTGAACCCGTGGACCTCGTCGATCACCGACGCGGCCCCGGCCAACCTGTTGGTCACGACCGTGGCGAACTCGAAGCACAGGTCCATCTGACGGGCCCGGATGTGAAACAACAGATCGCCCGGCGTGCGCGGGGCGTGGTGTTTGTCACCGGTCAACTCGACGAACGGATGCAATTCCGCCGGCCGTGGACCGTCGAAAAGTCGATCCCACGCATCCGAACCGATGCCTACGACGGCAGCCAAGCCACCGGCGGGAACCCGGAATCCGATCGAGCGTTGCAGCCCGGAAATATCCGCCAGAACGTCGTGAACTGCCTGCTCACCACCCTCGTCGATGGTGAAAACCAGGAAGATCGCAGCTTCCGTGAGCGGGGTCAGCAACGGCTGCGGTATCGCGGGAAGGGCCACTTCGGCCTCGTCGATCTCACTCGTTTCCGCCATGCAGACCAGTATGGACGATTCCGGCAGTCCCGGCATCAGTAGTGGGTAAGTCGCGTCAGGGTGTCGCGTCAGGGGGTTGCGGCCTGGGCGCCCGCGTCGAAGCCGGCCGGAATCTCGAAGATCTTTCCGTCGAACCCGGCGCGGTAGAGATGCCCGGCCGCGAAACCGGAATTGCCACGCCCGTAGGTCAACACACTCGACGCTTGCAGTCCGCTGGTGAGCGAGCAGTACTGGCCGGGCCCGTCGATCCGCCACACCTCACCACTGATGTCCGTGGGAACAATTGCGCGATCTCGCGAGTCCAAGGTCAAACCATCTGGGGCAGAGAAGGTTTCGAAACCACCGAGATCGACCAACGACTCCGAATATCCCGGATTGTCGACGGAGATGCGGCTGACACCCGGGTTTGCGAACGTGCGCGAAACGTAGAGCCAGCGATTATCGGCGCTCAGGGCAGCGCCGTTTGCACTCGGGAAGGTTGCCCACGCCGGGTCGACGGAACCATTCGGGCTGACCTTTCCGATCAGCGAACCGAAATCGTTGGTGGCGTAGATCGTCCCGTCGTGCGCGACGGCAAGGCCGTTTGCAGCGCTCAGACCACCGGCTATCGGCGTCACGGCGCCCGAGTTCACGTCCACCCGCGCGACCGACGCAGCACGCGTCAGATCGCCGATCAGCACGCCGGCGTTTGCTCCGGTACCCACCAGCAGTGAACCGTCCGGGCTCCACGCGAGTGCGCCCGCACCGCCGGGAACCGTCGCGATCGGAACTGCGGCCTGACCAGGCCCGTCGACGCGGAAGATCCGCCCACTCACCAGGTCGGTCGTATACAGGCGCCCTTGCCCGTCCACCGTGACACCCTCGAGGGCCGCACCCGGAATCTGGGCGCTGAGTATGGCGGGTGACGATCCAGGGCAAGGCGGAGCGGCGGCGGCACCGGACACGCCCAGAGCCAGAAGCGAACCGGCAACAAGAGCACCGGTGATACCTACCCGAATACCGCGATCGAAGATCCTGGTGCGCATCTGCGCAACGCTAGACCTTCGGCCCGATTTCGCCTAGAGCGACCGAAGGAAAGAGATCAAAAGTTCATTGACCTCGGCAGCGTGTTCTTGTTGTACGAAGTGCCCCGCACCGCCGAGAAGATGTACACCCCGCAGGTCGGGGACGGTGTCCTTCATTCGGTCCAGTGCCTTGGGACCGCTCATCGCGATGACCGGGTCTTCCGCGCCCGCAACGAAGAGCGTCGGGACCTCGACGTGCGCGCCGTCCAGATCCGCGCTGCGCTCCCAATTGGCGTCATACGCTCGGTACCAGTTCAAGCCACCGGTGAAACCTGTTGCAGTAAAGGCCTTTACATAGACATCCAAATCATCCTCGGTGAGCCACGACCACGGCAACGCCGGCGCCTCGGGAAGTACGTCGAGATAGCCGTTTCCTTCGGACGGGTTCTTCCACACATCGAGGTACCGGTAAGCCCCGGACAAGGCGTGGAAGAGCCGCTGAAGGAATTCACGTGGACGGGCGTCGAGTTCGCGCTCCGCGACACCCGGTTCCTGAAAATAGTGAATGTGCAGAAAGTGCTTTCGCGCCAAGGCGGCGTAGATCGTCGAGGGCTTGGCCGGGAATCTGTCCGGCGCATAGGGAACCGCCAAGGAGACCAGTCCCGCAACGCGATCGGGGTGACGAAGCGCTGTCGTCCACGCGACCGGAGCGCCGAAATCGTGTCCGACGAATACCGCTTTGTCGATTCCGAGAGCGTCGAGTAGGTCGATCAGCCGGTTCGCGACGGCGTCGTTGGTGTAGTCCTCGATCGCGTCGGGGCAGGTAGTGCCGCCGTAACCGGGCATGTCGAGTGCAATCGACCGAAAACCCGCTTCCGCCAACGCTGCCGACTGATGGCGATAGCTGTATCCGAGGCCGGGAAAGCCGTGGCACATGACCACAGCCGTCCCGGAACCGGAATCGTCGATCTGCCAACAGAATCCGTCGACGTCGATCGTCTTGACCGTCATGTCAGGCGGTGATCATGTCTTCCTGGTTCCAGAATGCGCGCATCGACAGGATCTTTCCGTCGTCGTCGAAGGTCATGACGTCGATGGGTGCGATGGTCAGGGTCTGCT
>NZ_CAURKP010000179.1:0-9957 GCF_963525155.1 uncultured Rhodococcus sp. | reverse complement strand
TGGCCGTACTGACTGCCGCAACGGCCGCTGTAGTCACGTGGTGGGTACGGCGCGTGCACTACTCACGCACCACCTGATCACCGCACTCCCGCGAACCACGAAGGGACCTTGCTGCATCAGCAGCAAGGTCCCTTCGTTCGGTTCAGGTCCGCTCGGCGGTCAGACAGTCAGGCAACTCGGTCCGAGCAATGCCTTCAGGTCACCCATCAGTGCCGAGGACGGTTCGACCCGAAGGACGTCGTCGACCTTCCACAAGCTGATTTCGGTTCCGCCGATCAGTCGGACATGGACATCGGACGTCCCCGGATGCCTGGTCAACACCTGCTTGAGAGCACTGAGCTTGTCCTTGGTGCATTGCCGAAGCGGCAGCGAGACCGACAGCGGACGCGCAACCCCGATCGCCGAAATATCAGGTACCGCAAGGTCGTTGCCGATCAGTGACATCCGATCGTCTCGGATCGAGACGCGAGCCTTGACCAACACGATGGCATCCTCCGCGATGTCCATTCCGTACACGGCGTACGCCTGCGGGAAGAACAGCACCTCGATTCCACCCACGAGATCTTCGAGCTGCACGATGCACCAGGTCAGACCGTTCTTGTTGACCCGGCGGTCCACCGAGGCAATGATGCCGCCGAGAGTTACCTGGGCACCGTCCTGAACGCCGCCTTCGAGTATCGCGGCGATGGACGTGTCGGACTGCTGCCGAAGAATGTGCTCGACGCCGTTGAGCGGGTGACCGGAGACATACAGCCCCAGCATCTCTCGTTCGAGCGCCAGGCGATGCTTGGAATCCCACTCTTCGTCAGGAATCTTGACATCGAACACCGAGGTGATCGACTCGTCCGCCTCGGCACCACCGAAGAGGTCGAACTGTCCGATCGCCTCCGCCTTCTTGGTGCTCATCACGGAATCGATGGCGTCGGCATGGACCAACATCAGGCCCTTGCGCGGATGACCCAACGAGTCGAAAGCACCGGCCTTGATGAGCGATTCGGTGACCTTCTTGTTGCAAGCCATCGCGTCGATCTTGCCGAGATAGTCGGAGAAATCGGTGAACTTCGACTTCTCGGTGCGCGCCTTGATGATCGAGGCGACGACGTTGGCGCCGACGTTACGGACCGACCCCATACCGAAACGGATGTCGTCGCCGACGGTCGCGAAGTCGACTCGCGATTCGTTGACGTCCGGTGGGAGAACGGTGATGCCCAACTTGCGGCAGTCTGCGAGGTAGATCGCGGACTTGTCCTTGTCGTCACCGACGGAGGTGAGCAGACCTGCCATGTACTCGGCCGGGTAGTTCGCCTTGAGGTACGCAGTCCAGTACGACACGAGTCCGTAGCCGGCGGAGTGCGACTTGTTGAACGCGTAGCCGGCGAAGGGAAGGACCGTGTCCCACAGCGCCTTGATGGCCGCTTCGCTGAAGTTGTTGTCCAACATGCCCTGCCGGAAGCCGGCGTAGGCCTTTTCCAGCTCGGACAGCTTCTTCTTACCCATGGCGCGACGCAGCAAGTCGGCCTGACCCAGGGTGTACCCGGCCACCTTCTGCGCCAGTTGCATGATCTGCTCCTGGTAGATGATCAGGCCGTACGTCTCCGAGAGGATCTCCGCGAGCGGCTCCTCCAACTCGGGGTGAATCGGCTTGACGTCTTCCAAGGCGTTCTTGCGCTTGGCGTACGAGATGTGGGCGTCCACACCCATCGGTCCCGGTCGATACAGCGCCAAGGCTGCGACGATGTCGCCGAATCCGGTGGGCTGCATCAGTTTCAGCAACTCGCGCATGCCGCCGCCGTCGAGCTGGAACACACCGAGAGTGTCGCCGCGGGCGAGCAGTTCGTATGTTGCCGCATCGTCCATCGGCAACGTGTCGAGGTCGAGGTCGATGCCGCGGTTGGCTTTGATGTTCTCGAGCGTGTCGCCGATGACCGTGAGGTTTCGCAGACCGAGGAAGTCCATCTTGAGCAGGCCGATGGCTTCACACGAGGGGTAGTCCCACCCGGTGATGATGGCGCCGTCCTGGGCGCGCTTCCAGACCGGGATTGCGTCGGTGAGCGGTTCGGACGACATGATGACCGCGCAGGCGTGCACACCGGCGTTACGGATCAGCCCCTCCAGACCCACCGCGGTCTTGTAGATCTTCGCGACGTCCGGGCTGGAGTCGATGAGTGCTCGAACCTCGACGGCCTCCTTGTACCGCTCGTGCTTCGGATCGGTGATACCGGAGACAGAGATGTCCTTGGCCATGATGGGCGGCGGGAGTGCCTTGGTGATCTGATCGGCGATGGCGAAGCCCGGCTTGCCGAACTGGACGCGAGCCGAGTCCTTGATGGCAGCCTTGGTCTTGATGGTGCCGAAGGTAATGACCTGGGCGACCTTGTCGTTGCCCCACTTGTCCGTCGCGTAGCGAACCATCTCGCCGCGACGGCGATCATCGAAGTCGATATCGATATCGGGCATGGACACACGCTCGGGGTTGAGGAATCGCTCGAACAGCAACCCGTACGGGATGGGGTCGATGTTGGTGATACCCATCGCGTAGGCCACCAACGAACCGGCAGCCGATCCACGGCCGGGCCCGACACGGATCCCGACGTCCTTGGCGTGGTTGATCAGGTCGCCGACCACGAGGAAGTAGGCCGGGAAGCCCATTTCGTTGATGACGCCGATCTCGTAGTCGGCGCGGGCGAGGTACTCCTGCGGCGGTCCGCTAGGGAAGCGGCGATCGAGCCCGCGCATCACCTCGGCGCGCAGGAAGGTCTGCTGCGTGTGACCCTCCGGGACCGGGAAGATCGGCATGCGATCGTGGAACGCCCACACGTCCTCGTACGACTGCACACGCTCGCCGATGGCAACGGTGTTGTCGCATGCCCCCGGTACCTCGTTGTCCCAGATGGCGCGCATCTCGGCAGCGGACTTGAGGTAGTAGCCGTCGCCGTCGAACTTGAAGCGAGTGGGGTCGGAGAGCGTCTTGCCGGTCTGAATGCAGAGCAGCGCCTCGTGATTCTCGGCGGCGTCCTTGGTGACGTAATGGCAGTCGTTGGTGGCAAGTGGCGGAATACCGAGTTGCTTGCCGATGTCGAGCAGACCCTCTCGCACACGGCGCTCGATCGAGAGACCGTGATCCATCAGTTCGAGGAAGAAGTTGTCCGGCCCCCAGATCTCCTGCCACTTCGCGGCAGCTTCGAGAGCCTCCCGATCGTGGCCGAGACGAAGGCGCGTCTGGATCTCACCGGACGGGCAACCCGTGGTCGCGATGATGCCCTCGGCGTGCGCGGCGATGAGCTCCTCGTCCATCCGTGGCCATTTACCGAGCTGGCCCTCGATGGACGCGAGCGACGACAGCTTGAAGAGGTTGCGGAGTCCGGTCGCGTTCTCGGCCACCATCGTCATGTGCGTGTACGCACCGCTACCGGAGACGTCGTCGGACTTCTGGCTGCGATCGCCCCACAGAACTCGCTTTGTGTTGAAGCGAGACTCGGGTGCGATGTACGCCTCGATGCCGATGATCGGCTTGATGCCGGCGCTCTTTGCCTCGTTGTAGAACTGGCTGGCGCCGTACATGTTTCCGTGGTCGGTCATGCCGACAGCGGTCATTTCGAGACGAGCGGCCTCCTCGAACATGGCGCCGACCTTGGCCGCACCGTCGAGCATCGAGTACTCGGTGTGATTGTGAAGATGTACGAACGAGTCAGCCACGTGCGCCTCTCTGAAGGTCTGGGAGCGAGATCGAGTGTATGCCGCGCTGCCGACACGACCGGCGACCGACGTAGCGGAGTCGCCGTGCGCCGCCTCCGGTCACGTGACCGGAACCTCGGGTTCGGCGCTCGACCTCACCGAACGCCGCGAACGTCGACCGGCGACGAAGGTGTCTGTCGTGAAGATCACCAGTGCAGCCCAGATCAGAACGAAGCCGATCCAGCGTGAGGCCGG
This sequence comes from uncultured Rhodococcus sp., assembly GCF_963525155.1. Classification (NCBI taxonomy): domain Bacteria; kingdom Bacillati; phylum Actinomycetota; class Actinomycetes; order Mycobacteriales; family Nocardiaceae; genus Rhodococcus; species uncultured Rhodococcus sp. The sequence continues at coordinate 6,027 of NZ_CAURKP010000179.1, read as the reverse complement.
CATGTCCTCGTGCATGACGGCCACACCCCACGCCATCTGGAGCGCCGGAGTGAGGTACTGCAGCATGCCCATCGTCGCCAACGGAACTCTCTGAGCGGCGACGCCGAACAGGAGCAGCGGCAGCGCGGTGACCGGGCCGGCGGCAAGCAGCAACAGGCTGTGCCCGGTACCGCTGCTGATGAATGCACCGGCCCCGGTCAGGCCGAGAAACACGAGGTAGCCGACCGCGAACGGTGCGGCAACGACGCCCTCGGCAGTCAAACTGGTTCGAGGATCGAGCGGAACCACCTTCTTGACCAACCCATAGGTGGCAAACGAGCCGGCGAGCAGCAAAGCGACGATCGGGGGTTTCCCGAAGTCGACCGTGATCACGACAACTGCCGTTGCAGCGAGAACAAGGGCGGCGATCTGAGCGCGGCGCAATCGTTCGCGGAAGATCACGACGCCGAGCAGAACAGTGACCAGCGGGTTGATGAAGTACCCGAGGGCCGCCTCCACGACGCGGCCTGACACCACGGCATAGATGTACGTCCCCCAGTTCACCGCGATCGCCGCTGATGCCGCGGTCACCAGCAGCCAGGTGCGTGCGCTGATTCCGCGAAGCGATCCGAGGCGGCCGGCAAAGGCCAACACGATCAGCATCAACAGGAGGGTCCACACCACCCGGTGCGCCAGGATCTCGACCGGATCGGCGAAGTCGAGTAGCCCGAAGAATGCCGGGAACGTTCCCCACAACAGGAACGCCGCCACACCGTAGAAGATCCCCGAGGACGAACCGGACCTAGCGCGTTCGTCCTTGTTCACAGAACCGGAGTTCACGGGACCGGACCGTCGTCGGGGCCGGGAGCAACGACGTCCACGTACTCCGGCAGCAAGGGACGGACGGCTGCCAACCACGGCGAGGCGTCGGACGGCAACGCTTCCACTGCACGGACGTTCGAGTCATGTTCGATCGCTTCGAGTCCTTCGGGAGTAGCTCGCACCAGCACGCCCACCGCGCAGGCGCACCCGGCGGACAATTGCTTCGCCGACGCGAGCGCCACCTGTTGCTGACGATCGGTGTCGCCGCCGAGCGAGACCAGTCGCGTGGCTGCAACCCCGGGCGATCTGCGCACTGATTCGTCGTTGTCGGGAACGGGCACCGACATGAGCGGCGTCTGGACGCGCTCGATCGGGACTCGGAACATGACCCTGGACACGCGAACGCCCGAGACCTCAGCGCCCGGCACCTGAACACTGCTGGTCGACGTGATGACCTCGTCGACGGTGAGCGCCTTCGTGAACGAGACCAACGCCCACACCGGCCCAGCGACCGACGCGACGGAATCTCGCGCTCGGTCGAGGTAGTCCGGGACAGCTTCCCCACTGTCCGGACCGAGAGTGTCCGTCGTGATCGGCGGGGTCGGCACGGGATTCGCGAACCCCACGCCCACCACCGCCGCCACACCGACCACCACCGCGACGACGGCCGGCGCGGGGGTAAGCCCGCGCGGTGTCATGAGGACCGGAGAACTTCGAGTGCGTGTTCGAGATCCTTCGGGTACTTGCTCTTGATCTCGACCCAGCGACCGTCCGCCGGATGTGCGAATCCAAGAGACACGGCGTGCAGCCACTGGCGCTCGAGGCCGAGCCTTTCGGCAAGTCGAGGGTCCGCACCGTAGGTCAGGTCGCCGCAGCACGGATGGCGCAACGCCGAAAAGTGGACACGGATCTGGTGTGTGCGACCGGTTTCGAGGTGCACGTCCAGCAGACTCGCTGCCTGGAACGCCTCGATGGTGTCGTAGTGCGTGACGCTGGGCTTGCCGTCGGCCGTGACCGTGAATCGCCAGTCGTTCCCGTGATGGCGTCCGATGGGCGCGTCGATCGTTCCGCTGCTCGGGTCGGGGTGTCCCTGCACGAGAGCGTGGTAGCGCTTGTCGATGGTCCGCTGCTTGAAAGCGCGCTTGAGCAACGTGTACGCGCGCTCGGATGTGGCAACCACCATGACACCCGACGTTCCGACGTCCAGACGGTGGACGATGCCCTGACGCTCGTGGGCACCGGACGTCGAGATGCGGAAACCGGCCGCGGCAAGTCCGCCGATGACGGTCGGTCCCGTCCACCCGACGCTGGCGTGCGCGGCAACTCCGACGGGCTTGTCGACTGCCACGACGTCGTCGTCGGCGTAGAGGATCTCCATTCCCTCGACCGGTGTCGCCTCGATGGTCAGGGGCCGCGGCGGTTCGGGCAGGACTACCTCGAGCCACGACCCTGCGGTCAGACGATCGGACTTGCCGACGGCCACACCGTCGACGAGTACCGAGCCTTCTTCCGCGAGTGCCGCGACCACGGTGCGCGAGAGTCCGAGAAGGCGCGCGAGGCCGGCATCGACGCGCATGGCATCGAGACCGTCGGGCACGGGCATCGAACGGGATTCCCTCACTTGGTTTCTCCCTCGGCTGCAGCCTTCGATTCGGTGAGCTTCTTGTCGTCCGCCTTGTGATCACGCAGGCGTTCACCGTTGGGTTCGAAGCCGAACAGTGTCAGGACGACGAGCAGAATCGCGCCACAGACGATCGCGGAATCCGCGATGTTGAACACCGGCCACCAGCCGACGGAGACGAAATCCACCACATGTCCGCGCATGATTCCGGGAGAGCGGAAGAATCGGTCGACAAGGTTACCCAGCGCGCCGCCGAGAACGAGGCCGAGACCGAGCGCCCACCACGGTGATCGGAGCGTGCGACCGATCTTGATCACACCGATGACCACACCGATTGCGACGAGAGTGAGGATCCACGTCATCGACGTCGCCATCGAGAACGCTGCCCCCGGATTGCGCACCATCGTGAATGTGACCACGTCACCGATGATTTCGATCGGCTGCCCCGGTTTGACCGCGGCGACTGCCCACACCTTCGTGAGAATGTCCGAGAGCAGGATGACAGCGGCGATGGCAATGAGCATGGTCAGCCGGCGGGGCTTTTCGACCGGCGCAACCGCCAGGTCACCGTCTTCCGATTTCACGGCTTCCGGTTTCACGGTTTCGGGCTCGTCGGCCTTCGAGATTTCGGTAATCGGCTGATCCTCCGCGTTGACATCTCGGTCTGGGTGGTCTGTACTCACGCAACCATCATCCCTCATGTTCACCGCACCGGGTCACGCACTCTGCAACTGCGGCTAGCCTGGAGCGCGTGCCACTGCTGTCCACGACCGGCCGACGCGTTCCGTTCGCCCTCGCTGCCCTCGCTCTCACCACCGTTCTCACCGCTTGCGGCGACTCGGATCAACCTCCGAACACCCCGACCTCCTCGCCGAGTGAGGTGACTGTTCCGGTGACCGCCGCGACGGTCGAAGTTCTCGAGGCGGGAAGCGAGCCGCGCGAGGTTTTGCGTACGAACTTGCCTGTCGGCACCACGCAGACGGCGACGCTCGTCACCCAGGCCGTCGTGAGTCAGCAGATCGATCAACAACCGGCGCAGGATTTCTCTTCGCCGGAGATCACGATCCCGCTCTCGGCAAACGTGACCGCTGACGATCCGACCGCAGTCGTTGACCTCACGCTGTCGTCGATGACCTCGCCCGATGCAACGCTGCAGGCTGCGCTGAGCGGGGCCGACGGGTCTGCGGCCGGATTGTCGGTCACGGATTCGGGCGCCATCACCGCCCTACGGTTGAAGCCCTCCGCCAACTCGGCCAATGCTGCCCGCGCTGCAATCGAACAAGCGCTGGGCCAAGCGGTCTACCGGACCGTTGCACTCCCCGACGCTCCGGTCGGTGTCGGCGCACGTTGGGTGGTTCGGCAGCAAGTCAGCAGCGAAATCCTGCTCGATCAGACAACCACCGTCACGCTCACCGCGCGCGAGGGCAATCGGCTTTCGCTCGCGGTGGACGTATCGCAGACCCCGCAGAGTCCGGTCTGGAACCTGGCCGGTGACGCCGGAACGCTGAACATCGATCAGTACGTCATGGCCGGCTCCGGAAACCTCACCGTCGACCTCTCACTCCCCTTGCCGATCGACGGACAGATGACCGTCGGCGGCGACCAGGCATACGGCGATCCGGACAGCTCCTCGGTGATCCGGCAGACCATCTCCAACAGCATTCGGTGGGAATCGTGACACGCCGGTCGCTCGCACTGGGCCTGACAGCAACGGCGGCACTGTTCGTCGTGACCGGTTGCGGCTCGGACGACTCGCCTGGCGCCGACACGACTACGCAGGTTTCCGCCCCACAGGTCGGCTTGGCGCCGTTCACGGCTGCTCCGGCCGCACCGCTGAGCGGGGCGCCTCTCGACCGTGACGGCCTGCAACGAGCCGCGCTCACCCTGTCCGAGCTACCTGCCGACTTCGACGTAGTTCCCGACCCGGTCGACGACCTCGGCCTCGCACCGGCGCCGGAAAATTCGGAGGCGGACAAGTCGAGCACCGACCCCGCCGTCTGCGCCCAGGTTCTGGCGCCGATAGCCACCCAGGCTCCCGGATCGGTCGCCGACCTCTCCGACATGTTCACCGGCCCCGATTTCACGAGCATCGATCAGGACTCTGCTTCGTACGCCGACGGCACCGCGGCAGCAGCAGCTTTCGAGAAACTTCAGACCACGCTGGCTGGGTGTGCGGAGTATTCGGGAACCGATGCCGACGGAACGACAATCACCTATCGCGTCGGCGGAGCGTCGGACCCGAACATCGGCGACGCGTCTTTCGCTTTCCGAATCATCACGGAGAGTGGCGGTTTCACCTTGGTTGCCGACGCGATCGTGGCCGCAGTCGGGACGACGTTGACTCAGCTGTCCGCGACGGCGCCGAGTCCGATCGCCCCCGATGTTCTCCCCTCGATGGCATCGGCCGCCGCAGATCGCCTGCGCGCACAAACGCCCTGACTACGAGCGGATTCGTCCTGTCTCGGCCTTTCGCGAATGATTCGGGACCACAGACCCTTTGACAACTGCCCGTCCACACTGAACGGTGAGAGTAGGTACGAAACAGACCAACGCGACACACTGATGTGAGGAGCCAGAGTTCATGCCGGAACCCAGAAGGTCAGATCACACCGATTACGTAGCCGTCAATCCGATCTTCTCGAGGCCTGGCGAGGATTCGGTTGCATCGAAGTACACACTCGAACCCGACGGCATGCTTCCCGAGACCGCGTATCAGATCGTCCACGACGAAACGATGCTCGACGGCAATGCGCGGCTCAATCTCGCGACGTTCGTCAGCACGTGGATGGACGATCACGCCACCAAACTGTATGCCGAGTCGTTCGACAAGAACATGATCGACAAGGACGAGTATCCACAGACCGCCGCGATCGAAACCTATTGCTGGCGCATCCTTGCCGATCTCTGGCACTCACCCTCCCCCAAGGACGCAATCGGCACCTCGACGATCGGTTCGTCCGAAGCCTGCATGCTCGGCGGCCTGGCGATGAAACGACGCTGGCAGCACGCACGAAAAGCCGCGGGCAAGTCGACCGAAAAGCCAAATCTCATCATGAGTTCCGCGGTCCAGGTGTGCTGGGAGAAGTTCTGCAACTACTGGGACGTCGAAGCGCGTTACGTGCCGATCAGCGAGGAACACCGCACCCTCGACGGTCACGATCTGGACAAGTACGTCGACGAGAACACCATCGGCGTCGTCGCGATCATGGGCGTCACCTACACCGGGATGTACGAGCCGGTCCTGGAAATCTCGAAGGCACTCGATGAGATCCAGGCGAAGACGGGACTCGACGTCCCCATCCACGTCGACGGCGCTTCCGGTGCGATGATCGCACCGTTCCTTCAGCCCGAACTCGAATGGGATTTCCGACTACCGCGCGTCCACTCCATCAACACCTCGGCGCACAAGTACGGGCTCGTCTATCCCGGCCTCGGATGGGTGGTCTGGCGATCGCAGGATCTACTTCCCGACGACCTCGTCTTCAAGGTGAGCTACCTCGGCGGCAGTATGCCGACCTTCGCACTGAACTTCTCGCGCCCCGGCGCTCAGGTGATCCTGCAGTTCTACTTGTTCCTGCGTCTCGGCCACGACGGCTATCGCGCGA
>NZ_CAURKP010000178.1:0-9982 GCF_963525155.1 uncultured Rhodococcus sp. | reverse complement strand
GGTACCGGCCACTCGCACCAGCGCCGCCGCCGAGTGCCACCAGGAGAACTGTCATGCCGACGCTCCGTCCCGCGCGCGGATCCAGCGTTCACCGAGCCCTTTGCCCAGTGCTGCAGCGAGGATCGCGGGAATCAACGTCCCGAGAACATAGAGAATCGATCGCCACGAACTCTCCGTCACGGCGTGAACCGCGAAGGACGAGAAGGTGGTGAAGCCGCCGCAGAAGCCCGTGCCGAGAAAGAGGTACCCAACCTTGTTGTGCACGAGGAGGGCCGCGAGAACACCGAGAACGAACGAGCCGACGACGTTGATGACCAGCGTCGTCCAGATGTGGGGAAAGAGCTCCCCCAGACCGTAGCGGCTGAGCGCGCCCAACCCTCCGCCGACGGCAACCGCGCATACCGCAGCCGCCAGTTTCAGATCACCCATGCTCTGGCCTCACCCGAAAGAGCCTACGTCCCGGAGCGGGCTTTCGGCGGGCGAGGAATGAAGTAACTTGTCCGCTGCTGATACTCGCGATAGCCCGGACGCTGTTCCATGTGTCGCTCGAGCAACCGCGCTCCGGTGGCGAAGACCAGGAAGTACGTCATGGCGATCGGTGAGAGGACGGTCAACACCCCCGGCCACACGGACGCCGAGACGAGGAAGATCCCCCACCAGACACACGCGTCGCCGAAATAGTTGGGATGCCGCGTCCATGCCCACAAACCTTGATCCATGATGTGGCCACGGCTGCCCGGATCGGATTTGAACTCCTCCATCTGTCGGTCGCCGACCGTCTCGAAGGTGACGCCGACAATCCACAGCGCGATTCCGAGTACGACAAGAAGTCCGAAGCTGCCGTTCGACACTGCTGCGACCTGGATCGGCAGGGAGACGAACCACAACGAAATCCCCTGCGTGAGATAGATCTTGCGGATCGCATACAGCGTTCGATTACCCGTCGCTCGTCCGAGCATTTCTTCGTACCGCGGGTCTTCACCTTTGCCACGCGATCGAATCGCCATGTGCGTCGCCAACCGCAGACCCCAGATCGCCACGAGTGCAAGCATCAGCAACCGGCGCCAGAGGTCGCCGGTTCCCACTATCGCGGACACGAGCGCGATCAGAACGAAGCCGGCGCCCCACGACACGTCGACAACGTTGTGGCGCCCGATCCGTACACCGATCGTGGCTGTCACCGCCATTCCGACGGCGATCGCCAGCAGACTCGTGAGTGTGACCACTCCGAACGCGCCCCAGTCGAATCCGTTCATCGCCGCGACACCCACTGCGGCCGTACCGGTTCCATACCCGATCGACCATCACCGTGCGGCCGGACCGACAGAATCTGATCGACGCCCATCCTGCCGTCCCGAAATGCCATTCCTCCGCCGACGAGGTAGAGACGCCACACCCGGGCGACTTCGACACCCACGAGATCCACGACGCGATCCCAGTTCGATTCGAAGGTCTCGATCCACGCGTCGACTGTCCGCACGTAGTGCTCACGCAGGGCGTGGACGTCCCGCACTTCGAGTCCACCTTCCTCGATCATCGCAACAGTGCGACCGACGGGCCGCATGTACATGTCCGGCGCGATGAACGACTCGATGAACGGACCTCCCCCGGGGTGCGGGCCAGTGCGGGACATCTGCTGAATCAGCACACGGCCACCGGCAATAACATTGTCGTGGAGCGCTTTCACGTAGGTCGGATAGTTGTCCTCACCGACGTGCTCACCCATCTCGATGGACGCGACCGCATCGAAGGGACCGTCTGGAATCTCTCGATAATCTTGGAGGCGAATCTCGACCCAGTCTTCCAAACCGAGCGCGCGGACCTTCGCGTCGACAAATGCCTTCTGCTCCGCCGAGATCGTGATTCCGACAACCCTGGCGCCGTACTCCCGCGCTGCATGCAGGCTGAGCGAGCCCCAACCACAGCCGACATCGAGAAACCGCAAGCCTCGCGCTCGATCGAGACCGACCTTGCGGCACACCAGGTCCAGCTTGTCTGTCTGTGAGTCTTCGAGCGTGTAGTCCGGTGCATCGGAAGTCCAATAGCCCGAGGAGTACGCCATGTTCTCATCGAGGATCAATTGGTAGAAATCGTTCGACAAATCGTAGTGGTGCCCGATCGCCTCGCGGTCGCGGGCGAGGCTGTGCAGGCGCCCCTTCACCTGAGCCTGCGACGCCGGCGGAGCCAAAGGTCTCCCGAAAGCACCGAAGGATCGCGCAGCCTTGACCGCGGCCAAGACGAGCGACGGTGTCGGGGTAATCGACCCGAGCCCCCGCTCGGCAGACACCTTCCACACGTGTGTGAGTACATCGCCTAGATCGCCCTCGACGTCGAGTTCACCGAGAACATACGCCTGCGCAGCCCCCAACTCGCCGGGATTCCAGAGCAAGCGTCGCAAAACGTTCGGGCTGTAAAGCGTCACCTTCGGAGCATCTTCCGGACCTGCTGTGCTGCCGTCCCATGCAGTCAACCGCACCGGAAGTTCGCCGCCGACAAGTGGACTGAGGATGTCCGAGAGACGACCCGCAACGCCGGCACCTTGTGTCGTTCGATCCATTGTGGCAGTCATCGCTGGTTCCTCCGATCGAGAACAATTTGCTGGACGTCGAGATACCCCGACCGAAACCCCGCCTCGGAGTAGCAGAGATAGAAATGCCACATGCGCGCGAACACTGCGTCGAACCCGAGCGCGGACGCCTCGTCGGTGCGAGCGCTGAATCGCTCGTCCCACAGTCGCAACGTCTGCGCGTAGTGATCGCCCATCGACATCCGCTCACGCACCCGCAGGGTTGTCATGCGCTCGGTGACGTCCTCGATCGCCCGCACCGACGGGAGAAATCCGCCGGGGAAAATGTACTTGTGCACCCAGGTGTAGGTGTTGCGGGTCGCGAGCATTCGATCGTGCGGCATCGTGATGGCTTGGATCGCCGCGCGCCCACCCGGCGCCAGCAGGGCGTCGATCGTCTGGAAGTAGCTTCCCCAGTACTGGTGGCCGACGGCCTCGATCATCTCGACCGACACAACGGCGTCGTACTCCCCCTGTACCTGCCGATAGTCGAGAAGGTCGACCTGAACGCGATCTGCCAGTCCCGCAGCGCTTATCCGCTTCGCTGCCAATTCCTGCTGTTCGACCGAAAGTGTCACCGAGCGCACCGTCGCTCCCCGTTGGGCAGCTCGGATCGCCAATTCTCCCCAGCCTGTGCCGATTTCGAGCACTCGCGAACCGGGTCCGACACCTGCGCCATCCAGCAGTCGATCGATCTTCCGATGCTGCGCCGCTGCGAACACGTCCCACGACGGGGTCGCTCCTACCGACAGATCCTCGAAGAGGGCACTGGAATACGTCATGGTGCCGTCGAGGAACAGTTCGAACATCTCGTTCGAGAGGTCGTAGTGCCGGGAGATGTTCGAGCGCGTGTTCTGCGTCGAATTCCGTTCACTGCGAGGCTGCTTCGGAATGTAGAGGCCTCGTAGCCGCTGCAGGAAGTCGGGAATGAGCGTCGCCACGCGGGAGGCGAAGACTTCCAGGACCGCAGTGAGGTCGGACGCTTCCCAATCGCCCGCCATGTACGACTCGCCGAATCCGATCAAACCACTGTCACCCACACGAGCAGCGAAGTCGTCTGGGCGGTGAATGACCATCAACGGCGAATCGGGGCTACCGCCACCGGAGAACTCACCGTTGGGCATCTGGACACGCAGCGGCAAACGTGCGACCGCCTTGTGGAACAGGGCGCGGGCAACCGGTGATGCAACCCGCACTTTGAGCCCGCTCGGCACTGTGGCGACGCCCGGCCACCGCTCGGTTTCGATCGTGTGAGCGGAAGGTTCGGTGCCGAGAGTGGTTGTGGTCATTGCACTGCCTCCTGCGGGTGATGTTGCGGTCGGGGAACGATGGGTAAGCGCCTGGCCCACAGCCGGATTCCTTGAAATCTGATCTGCGCGGCGACTCGGAGTGGAGCCAGCGGGATGGCGAGCGCACTGCGCACGATCTCGCGCGTCGTCGCCGGCACACAACGACCGGACACCGTGGCCACGAAGGGCGCCTTGCCGTCACGGGCCAGAACTATCGAGAGCGCGAGCGCGGTGTCGGGTAGCGGAAGTCGCATCCGGTACTCGCCGTCCAGATCGTTGAACGGAGATACGTAGAACTCTTTGGACGTGCGAACCGCGCCACGTTCGTCGGTTTCGAGCAGGTAGCAGTGCCGCTCGCCGTAGGTGTTGTGAACCTCGGCAACGACGCACCGCTGACTGCCGTCGTCGTTCAGACACCAGAACACACTCAGCGGGTTGAACACATGGCCGAACACACGCGCGTTCGTAAGCATGAGGATGCGACCGCCGGCGAACTCCAGTCCGTTGGTTGTCAGAAAAGTCTCGACGTTGGCACGAATCGATCGAGTGGGGTCGCCGAGGTGATCCCCGGCGTCGAACTTCGCCAAGGGCCGCAAAGCCTTCGGGAGCTCGGGCAAATCGTCGACGTCGACGAGCCAACTGTAGCTTCGGTACTCGAACTCGTTGTGCAACGGCTCCGTTCGTACGTGTCGGATGCTCGTATGAACGATGGACGGCGTGATGGGAGTAGTCACGGCCACCGACCTCCGACGCGTTCGGCGGCACGCAGGCCAGACAGTGCACCGTCCTCGTGGAAGCCCCATCCGTGGTACGCGCCGGCAAACGCGAGTACGTCCGAGTCCAGCTCGGGAAGCCGCGCTTGAGCGGCGACGGAGGTGGGTGTGTACTGCGGATGCTCGTAGGTCATCTGATCGATCACCGAGTCCGGGGACACCATTTCGCCTCCCCCCAAGGTCACCAGGTAGCGCCGGCCGGTCTCCGGGAGCCGCTGCAACCTCGTCATGTCGTAGCTGACCAGAACGTGATCCGGCTTCGCGTTGCATTCAGGGATGTAGTAGTTCCACGACGCGCGCGCATTGGTGTTGCCGGGCAGCACATTTTCGTCGGTGTGAAGCTGGGTGTGGTTGACGGAGTACGGCATTGCGCCGAGGACCTGGGATTCGACAGGCGTCGGATCCGCCAAAATCTTCAGCGCTTGCTGCGGATGCGTTGCGACCACGGCTGCGTCGAAGGTCTGGATCTGGTCGTCGCCGTCACGAATGTCGACGCGATCATCGAACCGGTGGATTGCGCGCACCGGCGTGTTGAGGCGGATATCCCCGATACTTTTGGCGACGAGACGAACGTATTCGCCCGATCCACCGGTGACTGTTCGCCAGGTCGGCGATCCAGTGACGCTCAGCATTCCGTGGTGATCGAGGAACGAGAACAGGTACCGCGCGGGATATTTCAGGGCCGAGCCGGGATCACACGACCAGACTGCCGACACGAGCGGAGTCATGAAGTGAGCGGTGAAGTAGTCGGAGAACCGGCCGCTGCGCAGAAACACTCCCAGCGTCTGGTCAGGTGCCGACGGATCCGTGTTGTCGAGCAATGCGCGGGCACGGCGATGGAAGCGCTTGACCTCCATCAGCATCGACAGAAAACTGCCGTTCACCAGCAGCCCCGGCGTCGGGAGAACGCCGCGCAAACCTTGGCCTCCCGAGTACTCGAGCCCGCACCCCCCACACCTGACCGACATGCTCATATCGGATTCCTGCGTAGGCACATCGAGTTCTGCGAACAATCTCAACAATGTCGGATAGGTGCGATCGTTGTGGACGATGAACCCCGTGTCGATGGCGAGGCTTCGCCCTTCCGGGTCGGTGACCGAATGGGTGTCCGCGTGCCCGCCGAGCCGTGAATCCGCTTCGTAGAGGGTGACGTCACTGTCCTTACTGAGCACCCACGCCGCTGTCAGACCTGCGACACCACTACCGACGACGGCCACCTTGCGCTTGTCGGAACTCATCGTCGTTCTCCCATCTTTGTTGCGGCTACCCCGCGACTCATTCCTGCGATTGCATCCGCGACGAGGCGATGCCAAGTCGCCGCCCGACGGAGCATGAAGTGGCCTGCGCCGTCGATGCCGATCCATTCAGCGCTCTTACCCGACTTCTGCAGTTCGTCAACTTTCCGGCGAGACGCTGCCGGGTCGGTCCACGAGTCGGCCGTGCCGTGGAGCACAACCAGTGGTGTGTCCGAATGCAGATTCACCGACGTTCCATCGGGCCACCACGGCGCTAGCGCAACCACACCGACCACCGCCGGATCGCCACATAGTTCGGCGGCGACACGTCCGCCCATCGAGTGCCCCAGCAGGATCACCTGAGCTTGTGCATCACGTGTCGTTATCGCATCGAGTGCGGCGCGGGCGTCGGCGACCGGACTGCGCTCGGCACCGTTCCAACCTCGAACTCGATAGCGAGCCTGCACCGCTCTCACACCGGAGAGGCGAAGCTGAGCGGTGAACGGGCACATCCGAAGGTTGGACAGATGCCAGGCGCGAGCCGGGCGATGGCTCGATACCTTTCCTCCAGGCAGCACGAGCGCCATCAGGTGCTGGTCACCGTCCTGCTGTTGCCGTCGGTTGGGCGTCATACATGGCATTCGGAGCCGAAAACCATTTGGATGGGGTTCGTAGAATTTCTTTTGTGAATCGTGAAGCACTCGTCGGCGATGTCCTCGACGCCATGGACACCAACTTGGTATCCCATGCCTGCCACCTGCATGAACACTTGCCGACGGGATCGGTCACGGTCTCTGCAGATGTTGTCGTCGCAGACAGCGGCCTCGCCGACGACACTTTCAACATCATCGCTGGTGCGCGCTTAGCTGTACCTGCTGCTGAAGGCCCGGAAGAAGACCGACGACTACTCGATGTACTCGCGTGGCTTCGAGCAACCGGTCGTCCGTTCTCCTGGTGGACAGGTCCGCGCGACAAGCCCTCTGACCTCGGCGCTCGCTTGTCAGCCCTCGGCTGCGTGCGCTCCGAGGAAGAAAGAGCGATGACGGCAGACTTGGACGTCGTCCCACGCCCAACGCCTGTCTCAGAACTGTGCGTTCAGCGAGTGACGACTCGTTCGCAGCTCGCCGACTACGCCGCCGTGATGGCCGCCAATTGGTCGCCGCCCTCAACCGCGGTAATACGTTTCTTCGAAGACACCGCCGATGACATCCTCGATGAGCGCTCGCGGAGTTCGTTTGTCGTGGGATACGCGAACTCCCAGCCTGTCGCCGGAGCCGAGGTCCATTTTGCCGCCGACGTCGCCGGACTGTACGGCGTCGTCACACTCGAAACGGCGCGCCGACGCGGATTCGGCTCGGCGGTCACCCTTGCCGCACTCGACATCGCCCGCGTGCGAGGTGCCCGAACAGCAGTACTTCAGGCGTCCAGCGACGGCGCACAGCTCTATCGAAACCTCGGCTTCAAGGATGTCGGCACCTACGCCGAGTACTCGATCGGCAGCAGTTAGACGTCCCCGCGGGGACGCTTTCACCCCGTATCCGTGAAGGTGTCGGCACCCACATCTACCATCGAACGTACATTCGAAATGATGTCGGACGCGAGCCGGGGGGCAACCATGAACGCAGCATTAACCGAGAACGCAGCACTGATCGATGAAGATACGCAGGGTTCCAACCGAGACGACGTGGATCAGCTCGGCTCGGAAATCTGCGCCCTCGCCGGCCAGATCGCCGCGGCCACGGCTCGATTCATTACCCTCCTGTCGAAATTCGACGAAGACCGCGGATGGACCGGTCCGGGACTTCACTCGTGCGCCCACCGGCTGTCGTGGAAGTGCGGAATGAGCCTGCACACCGGCCGTGAATACGTTCGCGTCGCCAAAGCGCTCCGACCTTTGCCCGAGATGCGGAAGGCCTTCGAGCAAGGCCGCCTGTCCTACTCGAAGGTTCGCGCCCTCACCCGGGTCACCACACCCTCCAACGAAAAGCAGATGGTTCGGTTCGGATGTGAGGCGCCCGCAGCCCAGATCGATCGCCTCGCCGCAGGTCTGCGTAAAGCAACCGACAATGAATCCGGCAAAAGCAAAGCGCCCGAACATCTTCAGGTCCGCTGGCATTGGGACTCGGATACGGGCGAGTTTGTCATCAAAGGACGCCTACCCGCGCAGGACGGCGCCCGAATCCTCGCAGCATTGGCGGTGGCGGAACGTGAACGCACCCGAACCGCTGCCATCCGCCCTGTCGACGAGAAGGCTACAAAGAACCCGGCCGGAAACATCGGACCAGGACTCGTCGCGATGGCAGAGCTCGCCACCGCCCCAGTCACAGACCGCACGTCCAAGGCCGCCGCCAACGAAGTTGTATTCTTCCACGAAGCGAACACCGTCCGTGTACCGAGTGGACCCGCGCTCCCCCAAAGTGCCGCCGAGGAAGTGCTCTGCAACGCAAAACTTCGTCTGGGAACGACAAAGGAGGGATGCGTTTTGAATCTGGGCCGACGGACCCGCGTCGTCAGCGCCAAACAAATGCTGGCATTGAATTACCGCGACGGATGTTGCCGCACACCGGGTTGCGGGCGCACTCGCTTCTTACACGCACATCACGTGAAATTCTGGGGACGCGGCGGAAATACGGACTTGGACAATCTGATCATGCTGTGCGGCACCTGCCACCGCGCGCTGCATGACGGCCAGTTCACGATCACTGCTCTCGGGGAGCAGAAGTTCGAGTTCCTTTACGCCAATGGTGACGTCATCGACCCAGCACCACCGACCGAGGGATTCGCTGATGGCCTACTGCGCGGAGACATACCCGACGACGCGATCATCCCAAGATGGGACGGCGAGCCCCTTAACCTCGATCACGCGGTCAGCGCCATCCTCGACGGTTGGGCCGCCTGAGGAAACATTGGTCTAGTCCAATCTGAATCTGCCGTGAACAACAGGACAACCCTCACATCCAGGTAGTGCAATTGGTCTAGTCCTATCGCAAGATGCTTAGCGTGACCAAGAAAATCGCACGCACCTCAGCCGCTATCACACTCCTCCTCGCCGGCGCTGTTGCTGCCGGAACTGCAACTGCTGCAGCAATTCCCGGATCGTCCGACCTCAATCCGTCGGCCGCCGAGAAGACAGTTGTCATCGGCCTTGACGGCACCATGCTCAGCCACATCAAGACCGCCGACGCTCCCCGCCTCCAGAAGCTGATCGCCGAAGGAACCAGCGGAGAATCTTCCATCCTCGGCCACACCACCATCTCCGGACCGTCGTGGTCGACCATCCTGACCGGAGTCTGGGACACCAAGCACGGTGTCAAGGACAACACGTACGCAGGCGCCCGCTTCGACCTCTACCCGAGCGTGTTCACACGGTTGGAAATAGCACAGCCCTCTCTGCTCACCGAGTCGATCTCCACCTGGGGCGGCATCGACAACATCGCATCCAGCGGCACGCCGAAAGCCGACGTTGTCGTCACCACTGCCGATGCAGGTTCCGGAGCGGCCACCGACGCTGCGACGGCAGACGCCGTCGCCCGCGACATCACAGACAAGGGACCTGACCTGATCTTCACCCAACTCGATCAGGTGGACGGCGCGGGACATAGCGGCGGCACCAACGGCGCTGCGTACGAAGAGTCCATCGCCTCGGTCGATGCTCAGGTGGGCAAGATTGTCGATGCCGTCGATCAGCGCGCAGCAAAGACCGGTGAGAAGTGGACCGTACTGGTCACTGCGGATCATGGGCACAAGCCCACCGGCGGGCACGGCGGTCAGACACCCGCGGAAGCAACGACATTCGTCATAGCACGCGGCTCGGGATACGCGGCCGGTAAGAACACAGACTCGTACACGATCGCCGACATCACCCCGACAATCCTCCAGAGCCTGGGCGTTGCATTGCCTACCGATTTGGACGGCAAGCCGCTGGCCAAGGAAGCTCCCGGCTTCGTCGGCTCGGTCGACCTGGGATTCTTCGGCTCCTGATCGCAAGAAGTCCCGAGCGCGGCAGCAAAGCGCCGCAACAAAACAGCAGCAAGGCAACAAAAAGGTCGGGCCGGAGAGCGTGTGCTCTCCGGCCCGACCGGTTGTGGAGCAGCCGGGGATTGAAACCGGGTCCTAAGT
>NZ_CAURKP010000177.1:0-10041 GCF_963525155.1 uncultured Rhodococcus sp. | reverse complement strand
CCTGAAGGACGGGACCGAAGATCTCTTCCTTGTAGATGCGCATGTCCGAGGTGACGTTGTCGAACAGAGTTGCGCCGGCGAAGAATCCACCTTCGTGGCCTTCGAGGGTGAAGCCGCGGCCGTCGACGACTGCCGTTGCGCCCTCGTCGATGCCGATCTGCACGTAGTTGTTGACGCGGTCGAGGGCATCCTGGCAAACGAGCGGTCCGAAATCGACGCCTTCGTCGTCACTGCGACCGATCTTGAGCTTCGCGACGCGCTCCTTCAGCTTCGCGACAAGAGCGTCCGCGGTCTCCTCGCCGACGGGAACGGCAACCGAGATGGCCATGCAACGCTCGCCGGCGCTGCCGTAGCCCGCACCGATCAGGGCGTCGGCAACCTCGTCGAGGTCGGCGTCCGGCATGACGATCGCGTGGTTCTTGGCGCCACCGAAGCACTGTGCGCGCTTGCCGTGAGCTGCGGCCGTCTCGTAGATGTACTGAGCGATCGGCGTGGAGCCGACGAAGCCGACGGCCTTGATGCGATCGTCGGTGAGCAGAACGTCGACAACTTCCTTGTCACCGTTGACGACGTTGAACACACCCGCGGGCAGTCCTGCTTCGAGGAAAAGCTCGGCCAGGCGCAGCGGCACGGAGGGGTCACGCTCGGAGGGCTTGAGGATGAAGGCGTTACCGGCGGCGAGGGCGGGGCCGGCCTTCCACAGCGGGATCATCGCGGGGAAGTTGAAGGGCGTGATGCCGGCGACGACGCCGAGCGGCTGACGCATGGAGTACACGTCGATGCCGGTGCCGGCACTCTCGGTGAATTCACCCTTGAGCAGGTGCGGAGCGCCGACGGCGAACTCGATGACCTCGAGGCCGCGCTGGATGTCACCCTTGGCGTCGGCGACGGTCTTGCCGTGCTCGGACGAGAGGAGGCGGGCCAGAGAATCCATCTCGGCCTGGGCGAGCTGCAGGAACTTCATCAGCACGCGGGCACGCTTCTGCGGGTTGAACGCTGCCCACACCTGCTGCGCCTCTTCGGCATTGGCGATGATGGCTTCGGTCTCGGCCTTGCTCGCGAGGGGGACGCGGGCCTGCACCTTGCCGGTGTTGGGATCGAACACGTCCGCAAATCGATCAGATGTCCCGGGAACACGCTTGCCACCGACGAAGTGCGTCAACTCGTGAACCGTCGCATTTTCAACCATTGTGCTAACCCGTTCCTTGCTCGTATGGACCGCCCAGGAGGCAGCAGTGAATATGTCTACCATCCTATAGTTGGATGTCCATGTATGTCTAGAGCCCAAGGGCTGTGCGCCTTTATTAACCGCGGGGGGTTAATAAAGGCGCACAGCGCGGAGCGCGGCTGCCGCTTCCTGCGCGACTACTGCATCGGTGACGTCGTATCCATCCGATCCCCCACCAGGTCCGCCGGAAACTGCGACAACCTTGCGCGCCGAGAGATGCACCGCATCGACGCCGACGGCAGCGATTGCCGGGATGTCGTCGACGGTTATTCCGCCACCGGCCATGATCTGGATCCGGCCCGCGGCATGTTCGACCATTCGACCGATCTCGTCGAGTCCCTCATTGCAAGTGTCCGCACCCCCGGACGTCAGCACGCGGGTCACGCCCAGGTCGATCAGTTCGTCCAGCGCGGTCAGACGGTCGGTCACCACGTCCATCGCACGATGTACTGTCACCTCGACCCGCGCCCGGTCCACGCATCCGATGATGCGGCGCAGCACGACGGTGTCGATCGAATAATCTTCTGTCAGAGCGCCGATCACGATGCCGGACGCTCCACCGGCCACAGCAGCATGTACGTCGTGCTCCATCACCCACACTTCGTCGGGTGAGAACACAAAACCTCCGGCGCGCGGACGGATCAGCGGGTGTACCGCGATCCCCACCTCCGTCGCAGCCTCGATCACTCCGATGCTGGGCGTCAATCCCCCCGTCGGGCCGAGTGCCGCACACAACTCGACTCGAGTCGCTCCCACCGAACGCGCGATCCTCGCCCCCCGCACGTCCTGCACAGCCAGCTCCAGAACCGTCATGTCAGAAGGACTGCCACGACGGCTTGTGTTCGAGCGCATACCGGTAGTAGTCGGCAAGTTTGAGTGAACTGGCCGCAGCTTCGTCGATGACGACGGTGACATGGCGATGCAATTGCATCACCGAAGCCGGGCAGAACGCAGACAACGGACCTTCGACGGCAGCGGCGATCGCATCGGCCTTACCTTCTCCGGTCGCGATCATCACCAGATGCCTTGCATCGCTGATGGTTCCGAGACCCTGGGTGAGCACATGGTGTGGGACGTCGTCCACCCCGTCGAAGAACCGTGCGTTGTCGATCCGGGTCTGCTCGGTCAGCGTCTTCACGCGAGTTCTCGAGGTCAACGACGACCCTGGCTCGTTGAAGCCGATGTGACCGTCGGTGCCGATGCCGAGCAACTGCACGTCCACTCCCCCGGCCGCCGCGATGCTCTGGTCGTATCGCGCGATCTCTTTCTCCGGGCACGGCGCTTCACCGTTGGGACTCGACACCATCGCCGGATCCAGATTGACGTGATCGACGAATTCCGACCGAATCACCGAGTAGTACGACTGCGGATGGCGTTTCGGCAATCCCAGGTACTCGTCGAGCAGAAACGCCCGAGCCAGCGAGAAGTCGAGTTCGGCATCGCGATGCCTCGCTGCCAGTTCACGATAGGTTCCGATCGGCGACGACCCCGTTGCAAGCCCGAGCGTCGTCGCCCCGGCTCTGACGTAGCCTTCGACGATGTCCGCGACGGTCGAGTCGACCTCCGCGGGTGTCGGCTGAATTACGATTTCCATGATTTTTCCTTTCCGGCGGCTTTTCCGCCGAGTAGTACACGCCCCAGGCGCAAGTGACGATCGGTGACCACGATGTCGGCTCGGCAGCCCACGGCCAGCGATCCGATCAGGTCGCCAAGTCCCAGCAGACGCGCTGGGCTCCGAGTTGCCGCTGCGACAGCATCTTCCAGCGCGACGCCGCCGTGGAAGACAGTGCTGCGAAGCACGTCGAGCAATCTTGCAGTCCCTCCGGCGATGGCACCGGAACTGCCGTCGGTGGTCGCGAGTCTTGCTACACCGTCGGCAACCGTGACGTCGAGCGCACCGAGTTGGTAGTCGCCGTCGTCCATTCCCGCCGCGGCCATCGAATCACTGACCAAGGCGATCTGGTCCGGTCCGACAGCGTCGAAGACCATCGACACGGTCTCGGGCGCAAGATGCACACCGTCTGCGATCAGTTCCACCACCATCTCGCCTCTCGCGGCAGCCGCCAGGCACGCCGCGACGGGACCCGGAGATCGATGGTGCAGGGGCGGCATCCCGTTGAAGAGGTGGGTCGCGCTGATCTGTCCGGCCCAATCCCCGTGCACCGCAGCATCGATGCGCGCCGACGTCGTTGCCGCGTCGGCATCGGTGTGACCGAAACTCGGCACGATGTTGCGATGACGCATGATCGCGAGCAACTCTTCGAAATTCTCGGTCTCGGGCGCCAAGGTCATGGACCGCACGGTCCCCCGCGCAGCGTCACACACGGCTTCGAGCAGATCCGGATCACCGGGAATGATCGCTGCCGGATCCTGGGCACCGCAGCGGACGCCGTTGATGAACGGCCCCTCGAGGTGGATACCCAGAAGTTCTCCGCGTTCGACCAGATCGGCGAGCATCGTTGCTTGTCGCACCAGATCTGCGCGCGGTGCGGAGACCAGGCTGGCCAGCATTCCGGTCGTGCCGTGCTCACAATGGTGCGCCGCCGCGCGGCTCGCTCCATCGGCGTCGGTGTTCGGGAAACCAGCACCCGCGGCGCCGTGGCTGTGGACATCGATCAAGCCGGGCATGATCACCGCGTCGGTGCGTTCCGGAATGACGACGACGGGTGTGGACGCCACGTAGTCCGCAGCCGAGCCGACCCAACTGATCTTTTCGCCGTCCACGACGACGACTCCGTCGTGAATCTTCCCGGCCGGAGATCCGATCACAGTTCCCCGCAATACGATCGGATCGCCGACAGTAGCCGAGCCTGATGTACTCATGCCGACTCGCGAATCCGCGCGACGGCCGCTCTACCCTCGATCGGGTTTCGCGCGCCCCGCGCCGCCGCGGCCATGTCCTTGCACACCGCCAGATCGAGAGAGGCCAGTTGCGCGCGAACTGCGCCCAATGCCGGGACCGACATCGACAGACTCGTCACGCCCAAACCGACCAGAACCGGAGCCAACAGCGGGTCCGACGCGGATTCTCCGCACACACCAACTGGTTTTCCGGCATCGGCGCCCGCCTGACCGACCATCGCGATCAGATCGAGGACCGCCGGCTGCCACGGATCGAGCAGTTGCGCCAGGCCTCCGGCCATACGATCCACGGCGCAGGTGTACTGGCTCAGATCATTGGTACCGATACTGACAAAATCGAGGTGCTCGAGGATATCCTTCGCCCGCAACGCTGCAGCTGGAACCTCGATCATTGCTCCGACCTTGCCGATCCCCCGCGAACGCGCAAGTTCTGCAAAGTCTTTCGCCTCGTCGGCCGTAGCTACCATCGGCGCCATGACCCACAGATCGGCTCCCGTTGCATTGCCTGCCGCCGCGAGGGCGTCGAGCTGGCTGATGAGTGTGTCGGGATAAACCGTGCCGACACGGAGCCCGCGGATACCAAGGGCCGGATTCTCCTCGACCCCGAGATCGAGAAACGGCAACGGCTTGTCCGAACCCGAATCGAGAGTGCGGACCACCACCTTCTGTCCGGCGAAGTGCCCGAGCACCGACGCGTACGTCTGTGCTTGCTCCTCCACCGACGGTGCGTCGTGACGCCCGAGATACGAGAATTCGGTACGGAACAGTCCGACGCCCTCGCAATCCGCCGCTCCGGCCCGCGCGGCGTCCTCGAGGGTTCCGATGTTGGCCGACAACCTCACCGCGAACCCGTCACGCGTGCGTCCTGGACCCTGTGCCGAAGCCGACTGCTCTGCCACGAACGATGCTTCGAGGACAGCGCGCTCGCGCGTTTCTGCCGAGGGATCGATGGTGACCGTCCCGGTGGTGCCGTCGAGGATGAGAAGTTTCCCCTCCGCCAGCAGATCGGTTCCCGAACAGTTGACCACGGCCGGGATTCCGAGCGACTTCGCCAAGATAGCCGTATGGCTGGTCGGACCTCCTTCGGCAGTCAACAATCCGACCACGTCACTGGCGCCCAGCGTCGCTGTATCCGCCGGAGCGAGGTCGCGCGCCACCAGTATGTACGGGTAACCGGGAGTGGGGATTCCGGGCATCGGCTCCCCTCGAAGAACGGCCACGGCTCGCTGCCCGAGGTCGCGCAGATCGGTTGCCCGTTCGGCCATGTACCCGCCGAGCGCCGTGAGCTTTTCACAGAAGGCGTCGAAGGCAACTGCGACGGCGTGTGCGGTCGGCAGCCCCGATTCCAGGTTCGCCTTGGCCGCCTTCACGATGCCCGCGTCGCGCGCCATCGCAGCCGACGTCGTCAGGATCTCCGCGGAGACGCCCTCGACTGTCTTTGCACGCGAGAGCAGTTCCTCCGCGACGGCGTCCAGTGCCTCACGGATCCTGATCAGCTCCGCCTCGGGACTGCCCGTGATCGGGTCCGCCGCCGAGGTCGGCTCAGGCGTGGAGAATCGCAACCACGGCGCGCAGACCGAACCCGCGCTCACTCCGATACCCGCGATGCGGTTGTCCACACTCGCCGTCATCAGGCTTCGTCCAGTTCGGATGCGAGAAGCTCTGCGAGCGAACCGACCGCAGCGTCGGCGCCGTCACCGTCAGCACGCAAGGTCACCGAATCCCCGAATGCTGCACCGAGAGTCATGACAGACAACATGCTGGAGGCATCGACGGGTTCGCCGTCGCCGAGCGCGATGGTGACGTCTACCGGTAGATCGGCTGCGGCGCGCGCGAAGAGCGCTGCGGGTCGTGCGTGGAGTCCGACGCGGGATCCGATTGTCGTGGTTGCGATCGCCATGTTCAGCGTCCTTCCAGTTCCTTGTCGAGCTTGTTTTCCAGTTCGGCGACGAGCGGGGCGTCGGTGCGGCTGTCACCTTCGGCAGCCAGTGCCAGTTCGGCCTCGAGCAGCGCTGGGTCGGGCTCACCTGCGGCCACCTCGACCTCTTCTTCTCGTCCTGGCGTGCGCAGATTCCACTTCTTGATGACGAAGCTGAAAAGGAAGTAGTAGATCACGGCGTAGCCGAGTCCGATCGGGATCAACATCCATGCGTTGGTTGCCTTGCCGAAGTTCAACACGTAGTCGAAGAAGCCTGCGGAGAACGTGAATCCGTCGTGAATCCCGAGCGCATTGACCAAGGCCATCGACGTTCCGGTCAGGAGCGAGTGGATGACGTACAGGGGCCACGCGACGAACATGAAGGAGAATTCGAGCGGCTCGGTGATACCGGTGAGGAATGCGGTCAGGCCGGTGGAGAGCATGATGCCGCCGACGAGCTTCTTCTGAGAAGGCTTGGCGTTGCGCCAGATTGCGAAGGCTGCAGCGGGGAGAGCGAACATCATGATCGGGAAGAAGCCGGTCATGAACGTACCGGCGGAGGGGTCGCCGGCGAAGAACCGATTGAGGTCACCGCGAACGATCTGACCGCTCGCGTCCTGGTAGTCGCCGATCAGGAACCACACGGCGGAGTTCAAGATGTGATGCAGGCCCGTGGGGATCAGGAGGCGGTTCGCTGCGCCGTAAATGCCGCCGCCCACAACGGTATTGGAAGCAACTGCTTCACCGACCCAGTTGAGGCCGGAGTTGAACAAGGGGTACACGAATGCCATCAGGACACCGACCACAAGACCGGTGATCGCTGTCAGGATGGGAACGAGCCTGCGCCCGTTGAAGAACCCGAGATAATCGGGAAGCTTCGTTCGATAGAACCGCTGCCACAGGATCGCCGACAGCAAGCCCATCACGATACCGGCGAGCACACCGTAGTTGATCAGGGATTGATCCCCGTTCGGGTCCGTCTTCCCTTCGAGGACGATCGGCGACATCGCCTTGAACACGCCGTCGATCACCATGTAGCCGACGACGGCTGCCAAGGCAGTCGATCCGTCGGCCTTCTTGGCCCAGCCGATCGCGATACCGACGGCGAAGATCAGCGGCAGCCACGTGAAGACTGCTTGTCCTGCCGCAGAGATCACTGCAGCAGCACTGTGCATCGAACTGAATCGCCCGAGCAGGTCGTCCTGGCCGAGGCGGAGCAAGATTCCCGCAGCCGGCAGAACGGCGATCGGAAGCATCAAGCTTCGGCCGAGGCGTTGAACCCCGGCGAACACTTTCGATTCCTTCTTCGGGGTGTCTTCGAGAGTCATCAAGGACCTTCTTCGTTCGCCGGGCCGCGTCGCGATCGGCCGCTGGTTCTGGAAATTCGGGTGTCGTACACGTGCAGGTTTCGTGAAAATGCAGGTCACGGTTCTTGCTCGGAAGTGAGGCCTAAACCGTTTTGTCGAAACTGTTGTGGAGCCGGACTTCCAACGGGTACTGTCCGGTCATAACCAGTTGTAGTTTTACCTGGTGGAGGCGAGTTGTCAACACCCAAATGTGACATACGTAACCGGGATAGCCTTGACCAGCAACTAGTCAGCCCACCTGTACGACCGTTCAACGATCACGACCAACCCGACAATCAGGAGCAGCAAATGTCGAAAGCGGAAGCAATCATCAAGGGCCTCGGCGGCGCAGAGAACATCGTCGAGATCGAGGCTTGCATCACCCGCCTGCGTACCGAGGTCAAGGACGGAGCGAAGGTGAACGAGTCCGCTCTCAAGGCTGCCGGCGCACACGGCGTACTCAAGGCCGGAACGGTTGTCCAGGTCATCGTCGGGCCCGAGGCCGACACCCTTGCCGAGGACATCGAGGACATCCTGTGACGGTCGTCCTCGCCCCGCTCCCCGGTCGGGTCGTCGCACTCGCTGACGTACCGGACCCGGTGTTCGCTCAGCAGATGGTCGGCTCGGGCGTCGCGATCGAACCCGCTCGCGGTCAGGGCCCGCTCACGGTCGTGGCGCCGATCAGCGGAAAGATCCTGAAACTTCACCCCCACGCGTTTGTGATCTTCGGCGAGAAAGCCACCGGCGTGCTGGTCCATATCGGCATCGACACGGTCAAGCTCGAAGGCGACGGATTCACCCTCATCGCCGCCGAGGGTGACACCGTCAATGCCGGTGATCCCGTCGTCAGCTTTGATCCAGCGCACATCGACACGACCGGCTACTCGGCGATCTGCCCGGTAGTCGTGATGGATTCCAAACCGGACACCGTCGAATCCCCTTCCGTCGGTGGGGACGTCGCCACTGGCGACACTCTGTTCGACTGGTCGGCGTAACGCAAAGGGCGAGCACACCGGAAGGTGTGCTCGCCCTTTCGCTTCGAACGATGACTATTGGTCGCCGCGCGTTTTGGGCCGCGCTTGGCCCTGGACTTCCATCTGCAACTGGTAGCGGTCGGATCGGTACCAACTGCGAGTGTGCTCGACCGGTGCGATCTCGCTGAACGACACTCGATCGAAGTACAGAACCGGAGCGCCTTTACGAGTGCCCAGGAGAGTCGCGATCTCCGTACTGGCACCATCTGCACTGACTGTCTGCTCTGCCCGATCGATCGGCTTGTCGTACTTGTCGGCGGTTGCCCGATAGATCGAACCCGTCAAGTCCATGTCGAGTAAACCCGGCAACAGTTCGGGATTGAACCAGCCGTCGTCCACGCTCACCGGCTCGCCGTCGGCAAGGCGCAAGCGCTTGACGTGGTAACCGTCGGAACCCGGTCGCATATTCAGTGCGGCAGCAGTATTTTCGGGGACCGGCCCCTGTTCGCTGACCAGGACCACCGTCGTGGGGTGATGCCCCTGGGCGCGCATTTCCTCGGTGAAGGATGCAAGGTGCAGCTTGGATTGGACAGCGCGGTGCGCGACAAAGGTGCCCTTGCCACGCACACGCACGAGGTGTCCGTCATTGACCAACTGGCCGATGGCCTCGCGAACAGTGATCCGACTGACGCCGTAGTCCTGCATCAGGTTTCGCTCGCTGGTCATCAAGTCGCCAGGCTGGAGTTCTTGGGTGCACTTGCGCAGGAGAATGGTGCGCAACTGCTCATGTTTGGGTATTGCGCTGTCGCGCAAATGAACGGGCATCACAGCGACTGTCCCTCCGAGAAATGAATAGTCGTCTATTCGCCGACGATAACGATCTGAAATCGCGGGCAGGTCCCGACCGGACCGGTCCAATTAACGATACTGGAATTCACGGTAGGAAACTAGCATCAGTCCGGAGTTGTCCGATTTCAACCGTCCAACCGTCGGTAGATGGACCGTATTTCGTCCAAGGCGACGTTCTGCTGAGCCATGTCCAATCCCAGTGCCGCCACCGCCTCACGCAGACGGCGGATATCCAGATCGTCTATCGCCGGTCGAAATTGCACCTTCGGTAGCGCGGGGAGGGCAGCAGCGATTCCGAACCAATTCTCGACGTCTACCGGAACAGTCGACTCGTCCTCCACTCCCCCGATCAACTGCTCCAGGTCGACCCCGCGAAGTCTCAGCAACCTCAGCGGATCGGTGTCGATCCGCTCGGCAGTCAAGAACGCCACGGCCGCAGCGTGTTTGCACGGCCAACCGACGTCGGGGCAGGTGCAGTCGAAACGGAAAGCCGACGGGCCGTCCGGTATCAGTTGGGCAGCAAGCATGTCCGGGACAGTGCCGGACACCAGCGCGGCAAGGCTTCCCGGCACTCGGCGGATCTTGGTGATGATGTCGTCGATATCCGATTGATCAAGAGTGTCGATCGACAGCGTGGAAACGAAAGGTTGAAGTTGGCTGCCCTGAACCTCGGCCGTCACCACTCCCGGTTCGATGTCGAGCGCCAAAACCTGACCCGAACGCGCATAAGTTCGCCCACGCGTGACACGAGGTTTGTCGCCGATCTCTTCGACGACGCGGACAAAAGCCTTGCCCCAGAATGTTCTCCCGAACGCTGGACGAGGCTTGACCGGCGCGGGTGCTCGCCGTCGGGACCCGGTGTAC
>NZ_CAURKP010000176.1:0-10092 GCF_963525155.1 uncultured Rhodococcus sp. | reverse complement strand
GCGGATCGGTTTTGACGAACATCTCCTGATCACTCCAGTCCTCGTAATACGAGGAGCCCAGCATGATTCGGATGCCGAGGTTGATGTCCACCAGATCCGTGGTGACCAACTTTCCGTCGACAACCACACCGGGAGTGACAAACATCTTCCGGCCCCAGTCGGTCATGTCCTTGTAGGAGAAATTGCAGTACTCGGGGTCTTGGAACGATCCCCAACAACCCAGCAGGGTCCGCCGCAGGCCAACCTTTTCGTAACCAGGCAGCGCCTGGTAGAAGAAGTCGAACAGGTCGTCGTGCATCGGCACGACCTTCTTCATGAATTCGACGTACCGCATCAGCCGCGACATGTAGTCCGTCATCAGTTCGATCGTCGCGACGGTGCCGACGCCGCCGGGATAGAGCGTCGACGGGTGAACGTGCCTGCCCTCCATCAAGCAGAACATTTCGCGAGTCGAACGCGAGACTTGCAACGCTTCGCGATAGAACTCACCCGTGAACGGATTGAGAGTCCGCATGATGTCCGCGATCGTGCGATACCCGTGCTGCTCCTCGTGCGGGCAGCGCGTGTTCTCTGCCTGCGCCAGCACACCGGGATTCGTCTCGGAGACCATCTTCTCGCAGTAGTCGACGGCGACAAGATTCTCTTGAAAGATGTTGTGGTCGAACATGTACTCGGCGGCCTCGCCGAGATTGACGATCCACTCGCCCAGATGCGGCGGCTTGACGCCGTACGCCATGTTCTGTGCGTAGCACGAGCACGTGGCGTGATTGTCACCGCAGATGCCGCAGATACGACTGGTGATGAAATGCGCGTCGCGCGGGTCCTTCCCCTTCATGAACAGGGAATACCCACGAAAAATCGACGACGTGCTGTGGCACTCCACCACTTCGCGATTGGCGAAGTCGATCTTGGTGTAGATGCCCAGACTGCCGACGATTCGGGTGATGGGGTCCCACGCCATCTCGACAAGACCGTCGCGGTCCGCAGTCGAGGTGGGTTCGGGAACGATGGCCGTCATTGCAGTGCCTCCCAGAGACGTTGCTCACGAACTGATTTGAATGTATCCGGTCGGTCACCACGTACGCGTCGCACCAGTGAGTAATTTCGACCCGCGCTCGCGCCAGTGCGGTTCCTTGTCCAACGTGTTTCCGGTGATCCGGCGCAGACTGTGAATCACGGACCCGTACATTCCCACCGCATTGGTGGAGAGTTTGCCGCCGGGCGGTTCATCCATGAACGGCATGAACTTGTCGGGGAACCCCGGCATCGTGCACCCGATACAGATCCCGCCGACGTTCGGACACCCGCCAACTCCGTTGATCCAACCACGTTTGGGGACATTGCATTTCACGACCGGTCCCCAACATCCGAGTTTGACGATGCACTTCGGCGACCCGTACTCCGTCGCGAACTCACCCTGCTCGTAGTACCCACCACGGTCACAGCCCTCGTGTACGGTGGCACCGAAAAGCCACTGCGGGCGCAGGGATTCGTCCAAGGGAATCATCGGCGCCTGATCAGTGGCCATGTACAGAAGGTAGGTCAGGGTCTCGGAGAGGTTGTCCGGCTGAATGGGACACCCGGGAACGCAGACGATCGGGATGCCCGCCTTCGATTTCCAGGTCCACCCGAGATAGTCCGGCACACCCATCGCACCGGTCGGATTGCCGGCCATCGCATGTATTCCGCCGTAGGTCGCACACGTGCCGACAGCAACTACCGCAGTGGCTTTCGGTGCCAGCTTGTCGAGCCATTCGCTCGTGGTGACCGGTTGGCCGGTTTCGCGATTGTTCCCGAAACCACACCAGTACCCTTCGTCGTGAAGTTTCTCGTTCGGTATCGATCCTTCGACAACAAGAACAAAGGGTTCCAATTCTCCCCGGTCGGCTTTCCAGAACCACTCCAGGAAATCGTCAGCGCCACCCTGCGGTCCGCATTCGAAGTCGATGAGCGGCCAATGAACCGCTACCTGAGGCAGGCCGGGCAAGGCGCCGAGCGCGATCTCCTCGATACTGGGTTGCGTGGCTGCAGTGAGCGCCACCGAATCTCCGTCGCAACTGAGACCGGCATTGATCCACAGCACGTGGATCAGAGTTTCTTCCGCTTTGGCCGCTGCGCTTGCGGGGGTAGTTGCGCTTTCGGAGGCAGGTTCCGCCGTGGTGCCAGCAGTCGATTTTTGTGTGTCCATGTCAGCCGCTTTCACGGGTGCACTTGCGCCTTGACTCTCAGCGCCGCGACTGGCCTGACACGCTATGGCCTCAAGACTCTGTGGCCTCGAATTGCCGCGGCACCGAAACGCTGACGCCACCGGAGTCGAACCTCGACCCACTTGCGTGGCACCCACTCATTTCATTAACTACCCGAGCAGATCAGTTGTCAACGGCCACCGGAGAAATCGCCGAACGACTACCGATCCACTCGTACCACTCGTCCATGCCCTCACCTGTCGTGGCAGACAAAACAACAACGCGCACAGCAGGATTGAGTATTCTCGCCTGCTCGACGCAGGCATCGACGTCGAACTCGACGTACGGGAGCAAGTCGATCTTGTTGATCACCACGAGGTCCGCGACAGCGAAGATGTGTGGGTACTTTTTCGGCTTGTCTGCCCCCTCCGGCGTCGAAATTAGGACAACCTTGCCTTCCTCGCCGAGGTCGAAGAGCGCGGGGCACACCAGGTTTCCGACGTTTTCGATCAGAAGCAGCGATTCTTCAGCGGGATCCAAGGCGCGCAGTGCGCGGTCGATCATCGCGGCATCGAGGTGACATCCGGCCCCGGTATTCACCTGCACCACCGACGCGCCGGTCTCTCGGATCCGCTCGGCGTCGAGCCGGGTTTCCTGGTCACCTTCGATCACGGCTATCGGTCGCTGACATCCGAGCTCCCGGATAGTTCGCGCCAGCAATGTCGTCTTCCCCGCGCCGGGGGAACTCATGATGTTGAGCGCCGTGATTCGGCGGCTCCGCATCCACTGACGATTGTGAACCGCAATGCCGTCGTTCTTGGCGAGCACCTGCTGCTCGAGAATCACGGTGTGGTCGGGGTGGCCGTGCTCATGGTCATGCTCGTGACCGTGCCCATGACCGTGCCCATGACCGTGCCCATGATCGTCGTGTTCCTGCTCGTGTTCTCCGTCTGCGACTACCGACACCCGAGGTCCTGTGGTGTCCCCGCACCCACACGTCGCGCACATGCTCAGCTCACTTCCATCGACAGGATCCGTAACTCTCGGCCGGCAAGCACCTCGACATCAGCACTGCCGCATTCACACAGCAAGAACATGTCGGGCGGCGAGAACATCACGCCGCAGCTTTTGCATCGCGCGCTGGTTGCAATCTCATCGATGTGCAAGCTGGCACCTTCGGCGTGAGTACCCGCGGTGACGACGTCGAAGCAGAACAGCAGAGAGTGTGGAACCACCGCGCAGAGTTGCCCTACTTCAAGCCGCACGCTCGATACTCGTCGCTCGCCGGCACGCTCACACACGGCTTCGACCACACTCTGCGCAATGGACAGCTCGTGCACGGTGAAACCCACGATTCGTGATCCGGAAACCTCCCTTCCACGATAAGCACCAACGGTCGCTGTGCGTAACCCGTACACGAAAACAGGCTGCGATCCGCAACTATTGCGGATCGCAGCCTGTGACAGCGTTTTTGACGAACGGAAACCTCTAGCCGGCTGCAGCTTGTGTCGTCGTTGTCGTCGATGTTGTCGTCGCCGTGGTCGCGGCGGGCGGTGCACTCGACTGGACCGAAGTCGACGGCGCCACGGTCGACGTCACACTCGGCGTCGCGGCCGGCGCAACCGATGACGTCGTCGGCACCGCGGGTGCCGGTACTGCAGATCCCGAACCTGCGGGTGCGGGTTGCGCAGCTGCGCCCGTGGTTGTGGTGGGCTTGGCCGAGTCGGTAACCGAAGGCGAAGCAGCCAAGGCATCGATGGCATCCGCCATCTCTTCTGCGGTCGGCTTCGCCGACGAATCGACCGGCTTGCCGTCTTGCGCCTGTTTGGCCAGATAAGTCAGCCACGCCGCTGCATACTCCGCTGACGTCAGGGGCTTGCCGTTTGCGGCATCCGAATCACGCCAGTAGTCGAAGTGGTGACCGACGTCCGGGCCCAAAGTGAGGCCGTACGGATCGTTCATGACGACGGGGATCGTGTTCTGGTTCGTGGCGATGAGCCCGACGATTTCCTTGAACAGTTTCTGCGGCAGGTACGCCAACGGCGACACTTCCTCCGTGGAAACCGAGTCCTTTGCGACTGGCTTGGTGGTGGCCTCGCTCGGCTTGTACGCCGGGTCGGACACCTTCAGCAAGACATCGAGGAAGGTTTCGTCGCTCTGCATCCAGGTGGGATTACTCGAGATGTCGTTGAACGCGTCGAACATCACGCGTCCCATCACGACCGCGATATCCATGCCGGTGGCGGGCGTCAGATTCTGCGCTTGCAACTGGTCGACGTTGAGCTGCCGACCGACGTTTGCCGCCAGGATCAGGAGTGAAATGTTCTCGGGGGCTGCGCAGGTGAGGTCGCCGTCAGAGCAGAACGACGCAATCTTGCCTTTCAGGGCCCCGAAGTCCCCACTGGTACCTGGAAGTGCACCAGATCCGGAAGCGGTGTTCTTACCGTCCTGATATTGCTCGTTGAAACCGTCAGGGTTCGTGTAGGGGTTTTTCGCGCCGGGGAACGGGCCCTCGCCCGCGAGTCGACCGGCGTCGGCGAAGATCACCACACCGACGACGTTGTCCGGATTGATGCCGGAGGTGCTCGACTCCGAGCCGATGTCCATCGCCACGCGGCGCACTACGTCAGCGCCCTCGCTGTAGCCGACAATCGAGAACTTCGTGTTCGGGCATGCGGCACTGATCGCCTTCATGACCGCTCGGGTGTTGTCCGCGCCCGTCGTCACGGCTTCTTCGTAACTGTCCATGTTGGCGGGGTACGCAATGTAGACCGAGGCGTACGAGCCGTCCTTGACCGACCCGGCGGGCGCCTTGAGTACCGGGTCCACCCAGTGGCTGCTGTAGTCGTCTGTGAGCGCCGCCGGGAGGAGTGTCTTTCCATCCGCACCGACGAGCATCTTCGTCGTACCCTCGACCGGCGTGTCACCGCGACCGGCGACACCGATCCCGACCGTGTCGTGACACTCGGTGACAGACGCGGTCAATTCGGTCTCGATCGTCTGCGATTGCGGAGAATCCACGGCAACTGCGACCGCGACCAGTGCGGCCACGCCGAGCGCTGCGGGCGCTACTGCACCCGCCAGTATTCGATGTCGCGAAAAGAACCCACGAACCGGCATATCTTCTCCCCAATCAGCTTTTGGAAAACGTACGACCGACCCCCGGGGCGTCACGCAACGTCATTCGAGTAGTCGTCCAGTACGAGAGGAGCGTTACAACGGGTAACGATTTTCCGTGGCGACTCGGGAGGGAATCGGGGGCGCAAACGCCTCATTTCCGCTGCATAACACCGACGTGCACCTACTCCGCGTCGAAGATAATGACCTGTCGGATTGCTTTTCCGTCGGCGAGTTCGTCCATACCCGAATTGATGTCGGCCAATTCGATTTGCGAGGAAATGAGCTTCTCGACCGGCAGCTTCCCGTCGCGCCACAACTGCGCGTAGATCGGGATGTCGCGGGACGGGACCGCAGATCCCAGGTAGCTGCCGATAATGGTCCGCGCTTCGGCGACCAGTCCGAGAGGTGAGATCGACGAGCGCGCGTCAGGCGCCGGCAACCCGACCGTGACGGTCGTGCCACCCGCTGCCGTCGCAGCCACCGCTGTCTCGAAGGCCCGAGCATTTCCCGCGGCCTCGACGACGATGTCTGCGCGAACGCCACTCTCGGACAGGCCGGACGGTGTGAAGACCTCGGTCGCGCCCAGTTCCAGCGCCTGAGCCAGCTTGGACTCCAGTGCGTCGACACCGATGACGTTCTCGACCCCGAGTGCCCTCGCCGTCAGGATTGCGGCCATCCCGACGCCACCCAAGCCGACCACCATCACGGTGTCTGCCGGGCGAGGCTTCGCCGCGTTGAGGAGCGCTCCCCCACCGGTCAACACCGCGCAACCGAGTACGGCTGCAATTTCGGCCGGGATGTCGTCGTCGACGGGAACAACCGACTTGGCGTTGACCACAGCATGCGTCGCGAAACCCGAAACACCGAGATGATGTTTGACGTTCTCGCCGGAGCGCCGCAGTCGATGCGCGCCACCGAGCAAACTGCCGTCGTTGTTGGCGGCGCTACCCACCGTGCAAGGCATCCGGCCGTCAGTGGCGCATCCCGCGCATTCACCACACCGCGGAAGAAAAGTCATCACGACGCGGGTGCCCACCGACAACGAATCAACTCCGTCGCCGAGTTCGATGATTCGACCTGCCGCCTCATGGCCCAACAACATCGGCACGGGTCGTACCCGATTCCCGTCGACCACGGAGAGGTCGGAGTGACAAAGCCCGGCAGCTTCGATCTTGACCAGGATCTCACCCGGGCCCGGGGATTCGAGGTCGAGTTCCGAAATCGAAATCGGAGTCGACTCTGCGAAGGGACGCTTCCGACCGATCTCTTCGAGCACTGCACCACGGATCTTCAACTGCACACCCCGATTTCGATAGTTCGAACTACTTGCCCACGATCCCGCGTACCGACGCGGGGAGGTCACGAACCCGCTTGTACGGACCCACGACGGCGGCTGCAAACGGCCTCGTCAAGAGCACCTGCGCCACCTCGAGCACCTCTTCGGAGGTGACTGCGTCGATGGTCGCGAGCGTCTGCGCAACACTGCGATGGTTGCCGTAGTTCAGTTCACTGCGACCGATACGGTTCATGCGTGAGCCTGAATCTTCCAGTGCCAGAACCAATCCGCCGCGCAGCGATCCCTTGGCGCGGGCGATCTCGGCATCGGTGATTCCGTCCGTCGCCACGTTCGCGAGTACCTCGCGGATCACCGTGGCAACCTCCCCGAGGTTCTCCGGCTGGCAACCTGCATACACGGAGAACGCTCCGGTGTCCGCGAAGGTGTCGACGCCGGAATAGACGGAGTACGCCAGCCCGCGCTTCTCCCGAATCTCTTGGAACAGACGAGAACTCAGCCCACCGCCCACTGCGGCGTTGAGCACCGACAGCGCCCAGCGATGGCCCTCGTGCCGGCCGAACGCGCGTACCCCGAGCGCAAGGTGGACCTGCTCGCTGTCGCGGTGGGTCAAGCTCAGTTCAGGCATCGTTCGCAAACGCAGAGTGCCTTCGCGTCGCGGCGCCGGCTTGACCCCGCGCTCGAGATGTCCGGCAAATGCACGGCGAGCGAGCGTCACAACCTGCTTGTGGTCGACGTTTCCCGCTACGGCCAGCACCATCCGCTGCGGTGTGTAACGCCGAACATGGAAGGAATGCAACTGATTGCGCGACATCGACTCGATCGATTCGACGCTACCGATGATCGGACGGCCGACAGGATGATCGCCGAACAACGCGGTCAGGAACGCGTCGCCGAGCAAGTCTTCCGGATCGTCGTCACGCATCGCGATCTCTTCGAGCACTACTTGCCGCTCGACATCGACGTCCGCGGTTCTGCAACGCCCTCGCAGCACGACGTCGGCGACAAGGTCAACCGCCATCGGAAGGTCGTCGTCGATCACGTGCGCGTAGAAACAGGTGTGTTCCTTCGACGTGAATGCATTGAGTTCGCCGCCCACACCATCCATGACCTGCGCGATGTCCAACGCCGTCCGTGACGGCGTCGACTTGAACAGCAGGTGCTCGAGAAAATGCGCGGCACCGGCCACACTCGGCTGCTCGTCGCGCGAGCCGACTCCGACCCACACACCGACGGAGGCGGAACGCACACCGGGAATGAACTCGGTGACGACGCGCAGGCCGCCGGGAAGGACCGTGCGCTGTACTCCGGATTCGGGAGTCGCATCGATCGGCGATTTCAGCACAGCGCTGCGGCTGCGCGTGGTGTTGGGAGTGGTCTTTGCCATGAAAAGGTTCAGCAGTCCTCGGTGCAAGTGGTCAATCAGGTATCTACAGGCTCTGTGTCTACAGACAGTACAGATGCGGCCCCGCACGGAAATCCGCGCGGGGCCGCATCAGAGTACGAAGTGAGATCTACTCGGAAGCAGCCTCGTCGGCGGCCGGAGCGGCAGCCTCGTCGTTGCCCTCTTCGACCGGGATCAGCGAGATCTTGCCGCGAGCATCGATGTCGGCGATCTCGACGCGGATCTTGGATCCGACGTTGACCACGTCTTCGACCTTGGCAATGCGCTTACCGCTGCCCAGCTTCGAGATGTGCACCAGTCCGTCGCGTCCCGGCAGGAGCGAAACGAAGGCACCGAAGGCGGTGGTCTTGACGACCGTGCCCAGGAACCGCTCGCCGACCTTGGGGAGCTGCGGGTTGGCAATGGCGTTGATCATGTCGATCGCGGCCTGTGCAGACGGTCCATCGGTGGCGCCGACGAACACGGTGCCGTCGTCTTCGATGGAGATGTTGGCACCGGTCTGCTCGGTGATGGAGTTGATCATCTTGCCCTTGGGGCCGATGACCTCACCGATCTTGTCGACGGGGACCTTGATGGCCGTCACGCGGGGAGCGAACGGGCTCATCTCGTCCGGGGTGTCGATGGCTTCCGCCATGACCTCGAGGATCGTGGTCCGTGCGTCCTTGGCCTGCGAGAGTGCACCGGCAAGGACCTGCGACGGGATGCCGTCGAGCTTCGTGTCCAGCTGCAGGGCCGTGACGAAGTCCTTGGTACCTGCGACCTTGAAGTCCATGTCGCCGAAGGCGTCTTCGGCGCCGAGGATGTCGGTCAGCGCGACGTAGCGGGTTTCGCCGTCGACCTGGTCGGAAACCAGACCCATGGCGATACCGGCAACCGGAGCGCGAAGCGGCACACCGGCGTTGAGCAGTGCGAGCGTGGACGCGCACACCGAGCCCATCGAGGTGGAACCGTTGGAGCTCAGAGCCTCGGAGACCTGGCGAATCGCGTACGGGAACTCTTCGACGCTGGGCAGAACCGGCATGAGAGCGCGCTCGGCGAGTGCACCGTGACCGATTTCGCGACGCTTCGGCGAACCGACGCGGCCCGTCTCACCGGTGGAGTACGGCGGGAAGTTGTAATGATGCATGTAGCGCTTGCTGGTCTCGGGACCGAGCGAGTCGACCTGCTGAGCCATCTTCACCATGTCGAGAGTGGTCACACCCAGGATCTGGGTCTCGCCACGCTCGAACAGTGCGGAGCCGTGTGCGCGCGGGATGATCGCAACCTCGGCGGACAGCGAACGGATGTCCGTGACGCCGCGGCCGTCGATGCGGAACTGATCGCGCAGGATGCGCTGGCGAACCAGCTTCTTGGTGAGCGAGCGGAACGCTGCTCCCAGTTCCTTCTCGCGGCCTTCGAAGTTGGGTGCAACCTGCTCGAGAACCTCGACCTTGACCTCGTCGGTCTTGTCGTCGCGTTCCTGCTTGCCGGCGATTGTCAGTGCGGCATTGAGCTTTTCGGACGCAGCAGCCTCGACGGCAGCAAAAACGTCGTCCTGGTACGCCGGGAAGACCGGGTAGTCACCCGTGGGCTTTGCAGCCTTGGATGCAAGTGCTGCCTGTGCAGCGCACAGGCGTGCGATGAACGGCTTGGCGGCCTCGAGGCCCTCGGCGACAATGGCCTCGGTCGGTGCCTGAGCGCCGTCGGCGATCTTCGCGATGACGTTGTCGGTGGCCTCGGCCTCGACCATCATGATCGCGACGTCGGCGTTGTCACCGCTACCGGAAACGACGCGGCCGGCGACGACCATGTCGAAGACGGCGTTCTCGAGCTGATCGACCGTCGGGAATGCAACCCACTGGCCGGTCTTGTTCTCGTCCGAGACGATGAGTGCAACGCGCACGCCACCGACGGGTCCGGAGAACGGCAGGCCGGCGATCTGCGTCGACGCGGAAGCGGCGTTGATGGCCACGACGTCGTACAGATCCTGGGGGTTGAGGCTCATGACCGTGACGACGACCTGGATCTCGTTACGGAGACCGTCGACGAAGGACGGGCGCAGCGGCCGGTCGATGAGGCGGCAAGTCAGGATCGCGTCGGTGGAGGGG
>NZ_CAURKP010000175.1:0-10206 GCF_963525155.1 uncultured Rhodococcus sp. | reverse complement strand
CAACACCATCCGCGATTGCAGCTCGTGCCGGACGCGCACCAGAGCCAGAACCTCACTCTTGAGGCCCTCACCGTCCAGCTGCCACGCTCCCCGACTGTCCATACTCAAAGCTTAATCGAACATACTTTCGATAACCAGAGACAAACCGGACAACTTCAAACAGGTGGGTGGCTCGAGACCTATTGAAGTACAGGCTCGTTCACGACTGATACAGCGCTAGGTCGGAGTGACTATCGCAAAGTTCGGATCCGGCTCGTCGAGGTACCCGGCAAGTTCTGCGAGCTTCGCCGGGTCGCCGGAAACCGAGATGGTTCCATTCGCAATCTCGGCACCCAAGTCCACACCACCGAGCAGCACACCGAGTAAGTCGCGCCGACTCAAACTGAACATCGCATCCACAGACCCAGCATCTGCAGACCCACCTTCCACGTCGAAATGGATCAGAACTCCGTTGCTGAGTTCCGTTCGGTGAACGATGTTTTCGTCAGTGATGTTCCAATCGACGACGATGTGCGAGCCCGCTGCGCGCACTCCGTCCACGCGCAGCGATACTGCATCGAAGACTTGACTTACCGACAGCGCTGCGGTGATGTCGGGCGCCGCGGCAACCGTGGGCGTCCCCACTGAGCCGTTGCGCAGTTCGTATGCACCGGTGAGGTAGAAGTTCCGCCATGTGCCGTTCTCGGCGCCGTACCCGAGTTGCTCGAAGGTATCGGCCTGCAGATTCTTGGCCTCGACGTTGTCCGGTTCAGCGAAGACCACGTAGTTCACCACCTGCGCAACCCAGCGAAAGTCGCCGCGCTCGTACGATTCCCGAGCTTTCCGTAACACTTCTGCTGATCCGCCCATGAACTCCACGTGACGCTTGGCCGATTCGACGGGTGGATGCTCCCACAGATGCGCAGGGTTACCGTCGAACCAACCCATGTATCGCTGGTAGATGGCTTTGACGTTGTGACTGACGGAACCGTAGTACCCGTGCGTGTGCCACGCTTGCGCCAATGCAGGTGGCAGCTCGATCGATTCGGCGATCTCGAGACCGGTCCACCCCTGATTGATTCGACGAAGTGTCTGATCGTGAAGGTACCCGTAGAGGTCGCGCTGCAATGACAGGAACTCGGTGAGCCGTTCGGTCCCCCACGTCGGCCAGTGGTGGGACGCAAACAGAACGTCGGATCGTGAGGCGTAACGATTGATCGATTCCGTCAGGTACGCAGACCAGACATGAGGATCTCGTACCAGGGCACCGCGAAGCGTGAGCAGGTTGTGGAGAGTATGAGTTGCGTTCTCCGCCATACACAGTGCGCGCAAATCCGGGAAGTAGAAGTTCATCTCGGACGGGGCCTCGGTTCCGGGCGTCATCTGGAATTCGATCCGAACGCCGTCGATCGTCTCCGTGTGACCTGTCTTCGAGATCGACACCGTCGGCGAAATGAGCGTCGGTGTGCCGGTTGAGGTGGTCTGCCCCAACCCGGCTCCGACGCTACCTCGGGGACCTCGGGGTAAGGCCGCCCCGTACATGTAGGCCGCGCGTCGAGCCATTGCCGTTCCCGCATAGACGTTTTCCTCGACCGCGTGCTCCACGAGCCCGGTGGGTGCGACGATCACGCATCGCCCGGCGGCGACGTCGTCGTCGGTGGTCACTCCTTTGACCCCGCCGAAGTGGTCGATGTGCGAATGCGTGTAGATCACCGCGACAACCGGTCGATCACCACGATGCTCCCGATACAACGCGAGACCAGCGGCAGCGGTTTCCCGGGAGATCAGTGGATCGATGACGATGATTCCGGTATCTCCCTCGATCAACGTCATGTTCGACAGATCAAGTCCGCGAATCTGATAGATCGAATCCGTCACCGCAAAGAGTCCCTGCTTGGCGACCAACTTCGACTGACGCCACAAGCTCGGATTGACCGTTGGCGGGCAGTCCTCGTCAAGGAACGCGTAGGAATCGTTGTTCCACAGGACTTTTCCGTCCGAATTGGAAACCAGCCCCGGATCGATTGCGGCGACGAAACCCCGCTTCGCCTCGGTGAAGTCGGCGTCGTCGGAGAACGGTAGAGTCTCGGCGACTCGGGCGTTCGCGGCTTCGATTGCGGCCGATGCCGCACGTGGGTCGATCATAAGTCAGCCTTTAACGCCGAATTGCGGCAATGCGCATTGCCGCAATTGAAGAGAACAGCAGGGCTAGCTCAGCAACTGCGCCTTTGCCGCCGCGAACTCGGCATCGGTCAACACGCCGGACTGATGAAGCTGTCCCAACTCCTGCAGCTTGGAGACCAGATCGTCCGCGCCTGAAGGGGGAACGGACTGCACGGGGGCGACCTGCTGCTGCGGCGGCGGCTGTTGCTGCTGGTACTCCTGCTGATATTCCTGCTGCTGCTCGCTGGCCTTTCGTTGACTCCGTCGATCCATGGCGTTGGACGTCGCC
This sequence comes from uncultured Rhodococcus sp., assembly GCF_963525155.1. NCBI lineage: Bacteria > Bacillati > Actinomycetota > Actinomycetes > Mycobacteriales > Nocardiaceae > Rhodococcus > uncultured Rhodococcus sp. The sequence continues at coordinate 7,775 of NZ_CAURKP010000175.1, read as the reverse complement.
TTTGCGGTTCCAGCCACTACCGCCGTGCGCGCCACCGTGCCGAGCAACCCCGGCCGCCCTCTGCGTCCACCTCGAAAAACCATGCCGAACTCCTTGGGTAATTGTCGCTACTGAAATGCTGCTTCGACCGCTGCGACGACTACCTCGCGCGGTATCTGAACGTGAAGGACTACGTCGCCGCCGCCACCGCGAACCGTCGACGCGAGCTCACGCGCCCACGTCTGCTCGTAGACGATGACTGCGGCGGACGTTCCCGGTTCGAGTGACTCACGGACCACGTCCAGGTCCTCGTCACTGATCAATGCCTTGGCTTCGATGGACAGAATCGCCAGTCCGATGTCGGTGAGATCTTCGTCAACATCGATCTGCGACACCTGTCCGTCCGCGTCCTTGGCGATGTACACGAGGTCAAGCAGAGTGACAAAACCTCGTTCCACCACGTTCTGCAGCGCGGCGACAGCTTCAGGATCCACAGTTGAACCTGGGAATGCCAGCACCACGAGCTCGACCGGTCCGATGTTCATTGCGTCGTTCATCCATCAAGCCTGGTGGCTCGGACGCTTGGGAACCTCACCCGCAGGGGATGAATTACCCGATGCGATCGAGTTATTTGTTGCGACGAATGACTTCGCGAATCGGCCGTACGTGTACGCCTTCTGCTGCGAGGGCTCGCCGGGCTTTGCCTCGGGTGACGAGCACACCGACGATACCGAGAATCCAAACTGGATATTGCACCATCCAGGCGACACGGAATCCGTCGAACGTGTACCCGCCCATGTGTCCGAGGATGACGCCCATCACTTGAATCACGATGAGGGAAGCGAGGAATCCCCCGATGTTGACCATGCCCTGCGCGGTGCCCATCGCCGAACTCGGATTGGATGTGCGCGCGTAGTCGAAGCCGATCACCGAACCCGGCCCACCCACCGAGATGACGACCACCAGGATCGTCAACAACCAGAGCGGAGACGGTTCGCTTCGTGAAAGCACGATCGTCCACATGAGCGCGCTGGCCACCATGATGGTGAGAACCAACCACGATCGACGCATGGGATAGCGACCGGTGAGAATACCGAGGATCGGGCCGGCCACGATTGCCGAGATGACTGACAGCGTCAGCAGCGAGCCGACCGTCGTGGAGTCGAGGCCTTGAGCCGATTTCAGGTACGGCACACCCCACAGCAGCGCGAACGTCGTGATCGAGAACTGAGTCCCCATGTGGCTGAAGAACCCGAGTCGGGTGCCGGGCCGCATCCACACCGTCTTGATCTGTCGCCCGATCTCCTTGGCGCCCGCCGGCACGGCGACCAGGTCGGCACCGGGAGGCGCGTCGCGGATGACACTCAACGCCAGCGCAAACGCCAACAGTCCGACAGCGGCAGCGCTGCCGTAGGCAAAAGTCCAGCCCGGTCCGGACAACAGCAACATGAACGGAAGCGCAGACATCACCTGGCCCAGCTGACCGAGGATGCCCGTGAACTGCGAGACCAACGGCACCTGCCGGGGCGGGAACCACTGCGGTACCAACCGCAACACCGAGATGAAGGTGAGTGCATCCCCGGCACCGACGGCAATACGTGCACCGATCGCGACGGGCAGCGATTCGGTGAAGGCGAGAGCCAACTGCGCGGACATCATGATGAACGCACCGACTGCGATCATGATCCGCGAACCGTAGCGGTCGAGGAGGACTCCCGCCGGAATCTGCATGCCGGCGTACACGACGATCTGCAGCACGACGAAGCTCGACAGAACGCTGGGCGAGATCGAGAACCGATCAGCAGCAGACAGACCCGAGACGCCGAACGAAGTGCGGTGAAGCACGGCGATCACGTAGGCAAAAACACCGACACCCCAGACCAACCACACTTTTTTCATCGGGTCTGTATGTTACTCCTGTCTTTCGCAAGGCTCAGGACATGATTATTCGCGGCCCTGAGACACCCAATTCAGATCGGCTGAACGGAAGCCTTCGGTGATCGCGGCGAGGGAGTCGAGGCGAGCGATCTGGTCTTCGCTCAAAACGATGTCCAACGCTCCGGCGTTTTCGGTGACTCGTGCAGCGAACCGAGTGCCGGGAATCGAAACGGAAGGCAACCCGTACTGGCGGCCCTTGGCATCGAGCCATGCCAGGGAAACCTGTGCAGGCGTCGCGCCGAGCTCCTCACCGACGGCGCGGACCACGTCGAGAACCTTCTGATTGGCGGGAAGTGCGGAGTCCGAGAAGCGGGGGAAGCGTCGGCGTAGGTCGTTGTCACCGAGCGTCGCCGCATCGAACGATCCCGCCAAGAAGCCTCGGCCCACAGGTGAAAAGGGCACGAACCCGACTCCGAGTTCCGCCGCGGTGGGTACTACCTTGTTCTCGACGTCACGGCTCCAGATGCTCCATTCCGACTGGATCGCCGCGATCGGATGTACCCCGTACGCACGACGCAGTTCGTCACCGGTCGCCTCGGACAGTCCGATGTTGCGGACCTTGCCCGCCTTCACCTGCTCCGCGATCGCGCCGACGGTGTCTTCGATCGGCACGTTCGGGTCGACCCGGTGCAAGTAGTAGAGGTCGACATGATCGACGCCGAGTCGTCCCAGAGACTCGTCGAGTGCCCGCGGCACGTAAGCCGGGTCTCCGTTGATCCCGCGCTGACCGTTGGCGATGTTGCCGACCAGACCGAACTTGGTCGCCAACTGCACTTCCTCCCGGCGGTCTTTGAGAAGCTCTCCCACCGCCCGCTCACTCGATCCCTCGCCGTACACGTTGGCGGTGTCGATGAACGTGATCCCGATGTCCACCGCATGGTGCAGCGTGGCGAGCGCCTCGGCCGGATCCACCGGGCCGTAGACCGGGGCGACGGACATCGCGCCGTATCCCTGGGCGCTGACAGTGAGACCTTCGGCCAGAGTGACGGTGGGGACGGTCATGAAAACTCCTCGATTCGACTGAGCGACAACCCCGACAGTCTTCACCGAATCGAAGCCTCACGCACCGATTAACGTCACGCTGATCGGGTTACCCTCGAGTGATGGCATTCGATTGGCTCGAACTCGTACTCACCGCCCACCGCGAATTCGGTTCACGACTCGCTGCGGTCGAGGACTGGAACGCACCCACGCCCGACTCCGACTGGCACGTCGAACACCTCGTCCGCCACGTCATCGAGGAGCAGCAGTGGGTACCGCCGCTCCTGGCCGGACTGACGGTCGGCGAGGCGACACCGGACATCGTTCCCGTCGGGGACGACCTGTGGACCGAATGGCAGAAGTACTCCGATGCCGCAATCAAAGCGTGGAAATCGACGGACCTCAGTGCCCACGTTCACCTCTCGTACGGCACGGTGAAGGTGGAACCCTATCTGCGCCAGCAGACCTCGGACGTCACGATCCACACCTGGGACCTCGCGCGAGCGGTCGGAGCAGACGAGCGACTCGATCCAGACCTCGTCGAGGCCGTCTGGTCCGACCTCGACGGGCAGCGCGACATGCTCGCCGAGAGCGGACTCTTCTCCGATCCCGTCGACCTCCCGGACGATGCGTCGTTGCAGGACAAGCTGATTGCCCTGACCGGTCGCGATCCTCGTTAGACGTTCAGCGACACACCCGTCGTGCGAGCGACGCCGTCCCAGCCGCCGGCAGGTGCACCGAGGCCGAGCAGAGCCGCAACCGTCGGCGCGACGTCGATCGTGCGAGCCTGCGTGTCGATCTTCCGTCCACCGTCCAGAGCGGGATGTCCGCCGCTGAGGAAGAACGGAATGGGCAGTGTCACGAAGTGACCGTGGTTGCCGGGAATCGGGTTGGACAGTGGAGTCGGATCACTGAACCGCCAGCCCTGAGCGCAAAACGCAACGACGTCACCGGCATTGGTGCCGAGATCGAATTCGGCGGGGAGGTGGCTGGATTCGACGCCGTCCACACCATCCACGATCTGCTGAATCCGGCTGACGGCTTCCGCCCGTTCGCCATCGGGCCCGATGAAGTAGATCAGGTCTGCGCCGCCGTTCTGGGCGATTCGAATCTTGCCTGCCAGCAACGGGTCCGCGTTCAGCGGTCGATCCAAGCCGATGAGCCTCGCGGGCTCCGACCAGTCCATCGAGTGGTCGGCCAACACGATCAGAATGCTCCGATTCCAACGACCCGTGTCATGAAGGAAGTCGACGAAACGGCGAACCTGGTTGTCGGTGTTCTGAAGTGCAGCCGTGCGGGCGATACGGATGGACGGACCGGACAGATCCAGGTGCCCGACCCGATCGACGTCGCCGAGGTTGGTGAACGAGAGCCGCGGCGAGTTCCCGCCGACGATACGGATCAAGGCGTCGATCGTGAAGTTGTCCGGCGCATGCTCGGTACCGGGAACGAGCGGCTGAGGATCCCACACCAATGAGGCGCGGTCACCGAACAACCCGTGCAGGTAGTGCTTGGACAGCACACTCGCAGTGGTCAATCCGAGTTCGGTGCGTACCCGATCCAGAACCGTCGATGCCTGCAGGTCGGAAGGCCGATCGAGGTCACGCTTCTTGTCGATGGCCGGATCGTAGACGGAGTTGGCGGGTACGCCCGAACGCGCCGGCAGCACTCCCGTCATCATCGCCGTGTGGTTCGGCAGCGTCTCTGCGATCGTGATGGCGCTGGCGTCCGGGTAGTGGATACCGCCGGCCGCAAGCCCGGTCAGCGTCGGGGTGAGCTCCGATCGCAGCTCGTCCGGCCGCATGCCGTCTACGACTATGACATGCACGTCCAGGTCTGGGATTCCGGCGCTGGTGGGAACACTCGCGCGAGCGGGCGTTCCGAGCAATGCCGTTCCGGCGACAACACTTCCACCGATCAAAACGCTACGACGCGAAACTTCGATACTCACTGGTCGACTCCTGGTCGGTACGAGGCCTGATCGAGGGCGGCCGAGGTGGGTGAGACTCTACTGCCCGCGCCTGCCGGCAGACGGTAGCTCACGGCGTAGTGCGCATTGCTCTGCGGATTGGTGAGATCGTCGACGTAGTACCAGTCCATCTGAGTACCTTCGCGGGCAATTTCGAATACGCCGTAGCCGTGCGAATCCAGTTCGACGTACCGCACGTGGCGGTTCACGGCCTTGAATGCTTCTTCTGCCGCAACGGTTACCGTGCGCGGTGGCACTTTCAGCATGTCGTCGATATTGGGCGACGTCACCGACGGGACGACGAACTCGGCGCCGACGGTCGGCCCACCCGGATAGTTGGCGGCGTTGGTCGGTAGGTCGCAGGCCCATGACGTGTGGATGTCACCGGTGATGAAGACGGTGTTGTCCACACCGTTCGAGGTGATCGTGTCGAAAAGCCTGGTGCGGTCGGCGGTGTACCCGTCCCACTGATCCGTGTTGTACGGGACACCGGCCTGCGGCACTCCCACCAGTTCGGTCAACGCCGCGGTGGTCGCCGGTTCCAGCGGCGGGAACACGCAGGGCGTGATCATGACCGGATTGCCGACGACCTTCCACTGCGTCGGGGAGGTGACGATTCCGTTGGTCAACCAATCCATCTGTGCGCGTCCGGTAATGGTGCGCGACGGATCGTCGACCTGCTTCATGGTCGGTTGCTCGTCGCGGTAAGTACGCAGATCGAGCATCGAGATCTCGGCCAGATTCCCGAAGCGGAACCGACGATACAGCTGAACGCTCGAACCACTACCCGACGGGCGGACGGGCATCCACTCGAAATATGCCTTGGCCGAGTTGGCCTTTCGATCTGCCCAGTCACCTTCGACACCGGGAGTGTGGTTTTCGGCGCCGTCCCGGTACGCGTTGTCGGCCGATTCGTGATCGTCCCACGTGGTGATGAACGGGAGCTTCAGGTGCAGAGCTGCCAGATCCGGGTCTGTCTTGTACTGCGCGTGCCGAATTCGGTAGTCGGCCAGCGAAATGATCTCGTGGGCCGGCTCGTGAAGGCGAACGGATCCGTTTCTCGCGCCGTACTCCCCCTGCCCGTACTCGTAGATGTAGTCACCGAGGTGGATGATCGCGTCGAGGTCTTCGCGGAATGCGAGGTGACGATAGGCACCGAAATACCCCGCCTCCCAGTTGGAGCAGGACACCACGCCGAAGCGGAGACGATCGAGATCTGCCGAGTTCGACGGAGCCGTGCGGGTGCGGCCCACCGGAGAAACAGCCGAACCCGCAGTGAATCGGTACCAGTACGTCGTCGACGAATCGAGTCCGGTGACGTCGACCTTCGCGGTGTGATCGGAATCCGCCGAAGCAGCAACACTTCCGGACGCAACGACGCTCGCGAACCCCTCATCGGTCGCGACCTGCCAGTTGAGAGTCACCGCCGGCCCGACGCCGGAACCGGGCGTCGCGTCTGCCGTCGGGGTGATGCGGGTCCAGATGATCACCGCATCCGGCAACGGATCACCGGATGCCACGCCGTGCGCGAAGCCCGGGCTGCCACCCGGAACCTCGGCACCGGCGTGGCTCGCCGAAGCGACACCGAGACCTACTGCGCCGGCGAGGGCCGCCGATCCCTGCAGCAGGCCACGTCTGGATATTCGATCGAAGGCATTCGTGTGCACGCTAGGAGTGAACCCGCACCTGAACGGGCGTTCAAGAGAGCTTCGGGATGTTCACCCAGGCTTCGCCTGCGCTTCTCTGGAAGTTTGATCGAGTCGATCCCGATCACAACCGGTAATCGAGGGCCGAGCCTCGAACCACACCGACCTTGACTCCGATGTAACCGCCGAGTGCACCCCCGGCCGCGATCAGGATCCAGAACGCCGGCGGAAGCAGAGCCTCGGACCCGTCGACCTCGGAGAACGCGGAATAGCCTGCGATCAACGCGCCGAACAGGATGGGCAGTATCAGCAGAGCGGCAAAGAAAGTCACCCACACCGATACGAAGCGGCCCTTCCACCGGGCAATCTCGTGCAGAACCGTCAGAACGACCAGGAAGACACCACTACCGGTCAAGAAGGCGGCCAGAACTGCAAATCCGAAAGCCGAAGTCAGTTCCGACTCCACGTGAATCCCCCTGTACGTCAATCACCTGCACACTCAGCCCCAACTGCGATGCGACGAGTCTATTCACGACGGACGGCGTTTGTCGGCAAGTCGAGTCGCTCGTCTGCCGGAAACACACCCCGCTGACGCCTATGCTTGGAAAATGACCGAACCCGACATCAAGCCCAGAAGTCGTGACGTCACCGACGGACTCGAAAAGACCGCAGCGCGCGGCATGTTGCGTGCAGTAGGAATGGGCGACGACGACTGGGTCAAGTCGCAGATCGGCGTCGCCTCGTCCTGGAACGAAATCACGCCATGCAACCTGTCCCTCGATCGCCTGGCCAAGGCCGTCAAGGAAGGCGTACGGGAAGCCGGCGGGTTCCCTCTCGAATTCGGCACTATCTCCGTCTCCGACGGCATTTCGATGGGGCACGAGGGCATGCACTTCTCCCTCGTCTCCCGTGAAGTGATCGCGGACAGCGTCGAGACCGTCATGCAGGCCGAGCGTCTCGACGGATCGGTTCTTCTCGCCGGCTGCGACAAGTCGTTGCCCGGCATGATGATGGCGGCGGCCCGCCTCGACCTCGCCAGCGTGTTCCTCTACGCCGGCTCCACCCTCCCCGGCGTCGCCAAACTTTCCGACGGCAGCGAGCGGGAAGTCACCGTCATCGACGCGTTCGAGGCGGTTGGCGCCTGCTCGCGTGGGCTGATGAGCCGCGCCGACGTCGACACCATCGAACGGGCGATCTGCCCGGGCGAAGGCGCGTGCGGCGGCATGTACACCGCCAACACGATGGCCAGCGCCGCCGAGGCC
>NZ_CAURKP010000174.1:0-10305 GCF_963525155.1 uncultured Rhodococcus sp. | reverse complement strand
TACTGAATCGGTATCTCGACAGTGTGATCGATGCCACTGACCAAGAGTCGTGCCTGGCCGGGTGCAAAGTCATGTGCGAGGCGGGTATGTGGTCAGGCTATCTGCGCGCGCCTGTATGGTGTTATCGGTTGTAGTTGTCCCTATTGGATTGGTGGACGTAGACAGACATGAAACTGTTCCTGGATATCCTGCTGGTCATCACCAGCTTGCTCCTCATCGCCTTGGTGCTCCTGCATCGCGGTAAGGGCGGCGGTTTGTCGAGTCTGTTCGGTGGCGGTGTCCAGTCCAGCCTGTCCGGATCGACTGTTGTCGAGAAGAACCTCGACCGGTTGACGGTCTTCACCGCGTTGATCTGGCTCATCTCGATCGTCGGCATCGGCCTGGAGATCAAGTTCGCCTGATTCTCGGCTCATGACTTACAGCCGGTAGTTTTTCACACACGAATTTCAGACACGGAACCCCGCCTATCGAGCGGGGTTCTTTGTTTCGGTCGATAATTGTGTGATGACTGAAACCGCGTCGCATCGAGAAACACCGCGAGAAGCCACCGAGCCGCTACGCGAAGACATCCGGCTTCTCGGCGGAATACTCGGACAAATAGTGCGAGAGCAAGCCGGCGACGATGTGTTCGATCTGGTCGAGCGAGCCCGTGTCGAGTCGTTCCGAGTCCGTCGTTCGGAGATCGATCGCGCCGAACTGGTGTCGCTGTTCGCCGAAATCAGTACGGACGACGCCATTCCCGTCATCCGGGCGTTCAGTCACTTCGCACTGCTCGCCAACCTGGCCGAGGACATCCACCGCGAGCGTCGACGGGCCATCCACGTCAACGCGGGGGAACCGCCCCGCGACAGCACTCTCGCGGCCACGTACACCAAACTTGATGCAGCCGATATCGATTCGGCCACCGTCGAAGAAGCGCTTCGGGGCGCCCTGGTCTCACCCGTCATCACCGCTCACCCGACGGAGACTCGACGCCGTACGGTGTTCGAGACGCAGAGTCGGATCACCGAGTTGATGCGATACCGCGAGCGCACGGCGCTGAGCGTCGCAGAAACCGCTGATGTCGATCTGCAATTGCGCCGTCAGATCCTGACCCTGTGGCAGACGGCTCTGATCCGGCTCAGCCGCCTCCGCATCCAGGATGAAATCGAGGTAGGCCTGCGCTACTACGACGCAGCGTTGTTCGAGGTGATTCCGAAGATCAACGCCGAGGTTCGCAAAGCTCTGCGCACTCGTTGGCCGGACGCCGGGCTCCTGCCGGAACCGATCCTGAGGCCGGGTTCGTGGATCGGCGGTGACCGAGACGGCAATCCGTACGTGACCGGCGAAATCGTCCAGCGCGCCACGTCGCGCGCTGCGGCGACTGCTCTCGAGCATCACCTCGAGGAACTCGAACATCTCGAGCGTGAACTGTCGATGTCGGCGCGGCTGGTTTCCGTCACGCCCGAACTCGATCTGCTGGCGTCTACCTCCGGCGACGACTCTGCCTTCCGGGCCGACGAGCCGTACCGTCGCGCGATTCGCGGTATCCGCGGGCGCTTGAGCGCCACAGCACTGACGGTACTGGGGGAGTTGCCCGCCCACGGTTCCGACGACGGACTCGAGGCGTACACCGACCCGGCACAACTACAGCGGGATCTCGGAATCATCGACACCTCGTTGCGTCGTTTCGGTGACGAGACCATCGCCGACGATCGACTCGACCGGCTCCGAGAAGCGGTGGAGGTGTTCGGCTTTCACCTGTCCGGTCTGGACATGCGGCAGAACTCCGAGGTACACGAAAGCGTCGTCGCAGAACTTCTGGCGTGGGCCGGAGTTCACCCGGACTACGCGTCCTTGCCGGAAGCCGATCGAGTCGAATTGCTGTCGGCCGAGTTGACGACGCGGCGACCACTGACTTCGCCGGACGCCGAGTTCAGCGAATTGACCACCAAGGAACTGGCCATCATGGCGGCCGGTGCCAAGGCAGTGCGGGTTCTCGGAGCGGGCGCAGTACCCAACTACATCATCAGCATGTGTACCTCGGTCAGTGACATGCTCGAGGCCGCAGTGCTGCTCAAAGAGGTCGGGGTGCTCGATCCGGGCGTCGGTAGCGAGCCCTCGTGCCCGATCGGCATCGTGCCGTTGTTCGAGACGATCGAGGATCTGCAGGGCGGCGCCGACACATTGCTGGCGACGCTCGACATCCCGATCTATCGTGCGATCGTCCGTTCCCGTGGTGACAGTCAAGAAGTGATGCTCGGGTACTCCGACTCGAACAAGGACGGCGGGTACCTGGCAGCCAACTGGGCGCTGTACCGTGCCGAACTCGACCTCGTCGATGCCGCGCGTAAGAGCGGAATCAGGTTGAGGCTCTTCCACGGCCGCGGCGGAACCGTCGGACGTGGCGGCGGACCGAGCTACGAAGCGATTCTGGCCCAGCCCCCCGGTGCAGTCGCTGGTTCTTTGCGAATCACCGAGCAGGGTGAGGTGATTGCGGCCAAGTACGCCGAACCGCGCCTGGCGCATCGCAACCTCGAAACACTCATCGCCGCGACTATCGAGTCGACGTTGCTCGACGTAGAAGGTCTCGGCAGCGATGCAGACGCGGCCTATGCGGTACTGGACGAGCTCGCGGCCCTCGCCCGCACCGCGTACAGCGAACTGGTGCACGACACACCAGGATTCGTGCAGTACTTCGAAGCGTCCACACCGGTCGCCGAGATCGGAGCACTCAACATCGGCTCTCGTCCGGCCTCTCGCAAGCAGACCAAGGCGATCTCCGACCTGCGAGCGATTCCCTGGGTGCTCTCGTGGAGTCAGTCTCGCGTGATGCTTCCGGGTTGGTACGGAACCGGCGCCGCGTTCGAAAGATGGATAGACGGAGACGACACTCGGCTTGCCACGTTGACGGCCCTGTACGAGAAGTGGCCGTTCTTCCGAACCGTGCTCTCGAACATGGCCATGGTGATGTCGAAGTCGGATCTCGGTTTGGCGGCCCGGTACGCGGACCTCGTGCCCGACGTCGAACTGCGCGATCGAGTCTTCGGAATGATCACCGACGAGCACGAACGCACAATTCGCATGTACAAGGCAATCACGGGCAACGAGAACCTCTTTGCCGACAACTCGGGCCTCGAGCGTTCGGTCCACAACCGGTTCCCGTACCTCGAACCTCTCAACCATCTACAGGTCGAGCTGATCCGTCGGTACCGTTCCGGCGACGAGAGCGATCAGGTGCGTCGGGGTATCCAGCTGACGATGAACGGCCTCGCCACTGCGCTTCGTAACAGTGGCTAGGTAACAGCGGCTGGTTCTGCAGGTTTACCAGGGTGTGCATGCGGCGACTCTAGAGCTGTCGCACGCACACCCAACGCTGCGCACCGGACCGAACGGGGACCGCAGTGGATCTGCAATTGGACGGACGAACTGCCGTCGTTACCGGCGCGGGAAAAGGTATCGGGTTGGCGATCACTCGGGCCCTGGTGGCCGAGGGAGTCCACGTCGTCGCGGGCTCGCGGACGCTCTCGCCGGAACTCGAATCGCTGCAGTCCGGCGGCGCCGTCACCTTTGTCGGCGTCGACCTCGCGAGTGTCGAAGGATCAACCCGACTGCTCGAGGTTGCAGCAGCGAGGGGCGGCGTCGACATCCTGGTCAACAACGTCGGGGCCGTCACCCCGAGAACGAGCGGTTTCGCGGCCATCACAGACGAAGAGTGGGCGGCGTCGTTCAATCTGACGTTCTTGTCGGCTGTACGCACTGTTCGCGCTGCGCTGCCGGAGTTGATCCGCCGAGGTGGCGGGAGCATCGTGACGATCAGTTCGGTCAACGCATTCTTACCTGACCCCACGGTGATCGACTACAGCGCCGCCAAAGCGGCGTTGACCAACTTCTCGAAGTCGTTGTCGAAAGAACTGGGCGGGCAGGGGATCCGCGTCAATACCGTCAGCCCTGGCCCGGTGCAAACGGAGTTGTGGCTCGGCAAGCACGGAGTGGCCTCGACGCTGGCGAAGGCGAGTGGTTCAGCCGCCGACAACATCGTCGAAAGCGCCGCGGCCGGAGCCGAGACTGGGCGGTTCACCTTCCCCGAAGAGGTTGCCGACCTGGTGTTGTTCCTCGCCAGCGATCGTGCGGGGAACGTGACAGGCGCGGATTTCGTGATCGACGGCGGTCTGATCAAGACCTTGTGATCATTGCTGCCTGAAACCTGATCATGTGCGCGACGGTCGACGACGTGATGCACAGGATCACTGCGGACGCGATGACCACCCACAGTCCCCACCCGATGGACGGTCCGGCAGTGTGCCCTGCGAACTCGGTACTACGTCGCACGATGGACGCGGCGTTTCCGACGGCAACGATCAATACCGCGATTCCGACCAAAGGGCCGGTGCAGTGATTCTTGATCTCGGGCGTGACGTCTCGAACCATGAGGGTGATCAGCGCGGTCACCGCGCAGAGAGCGAGGACGAGAGTGATCACTCCGCATTCGTCGATACCACTGTGGTCCAGCGCGGAGGATGACGTCCACGGGCCGAGGCTTCCGGCGACGATCCCGGCGCACGCCCAGAGCGATCCGATGAGGCTAGGTCCGAAACGGTCGGGCATTAGGGAGGGAATTGCGCGGGTCGACGGCGTCTGAAACCCGAAGGCGCGTTGGTGATCCGGCTGATTGGGTGTGAACGTCACGGGACGGACCACCTTTCCTCCGCGGCGTCGAGCCGCCCAATCCAATGCTTTTCCGGAGTCTAAGGGCCGCCCAGTTCACTTTTGCCGAATCGAGCGAAATTGATCGAACCGGCGCTAGGGCTCGAGCAACTCGGCGTGAGAATATTCGTTGCGGCCCGCACCGACGAGGCGCTTACTGATCAAACGGCGTCGTGAACGACACTGGTTTGCCAGCGGCGCGCGCGTACGCGATCTCTCGGCGCGTGGACTCACCGATGTATCCGCGAGGGTTGACGACCAGAACCCGATCCGCGAGGTCGATCTTGCGCAGATGGAGCGCGTCGAGCAGGATCTTCTGCTCGACAGAGACCGCCTCGTCTGCTTCAACCGGCGCGACGACGATCACGCCCGCGAACGTCAGGTCGCGGTTCGCCTCCCACATCTCTTCAGCGAATCGCGCAGAGCCGCAGATACATACAATCTCAGGTCGATCGGGCACGGTTCAGTCTCTCATCGACGCGAGAGCCCGCGGCCACACCAGTCTCGTCAGATTTCTTCGGCAACGCACCCCAGCTGTCAGTGAACGAAGTCCAGAGCTTCTTTGATCCACGCGTTGAATTCGACGTTCGAACTCGTCCCGGTTCGGTCGACGACGATCCATCCCTTGCTCATCGGCTTACCCCGCATCTCGGGCCAACTTGCACCCTTGTGCGTCAGAAGCTCGTCGACTCGATCGGGGTCACACCGAACCATGATGTTGCCGTGTGAGTTCGCACTGGCGGCCAGCTTCCCGTTCACCATGAAGCTCAGCCCACCGAACATCTTTACTTCCTCGACGTCGTCCTCGCCCGAGAGCGCATCGCGGATACGCTCAGCCAGCGCTTTGTCGTATGCCATGGAGGCCTCCTGGGGTGGAGTTCCAGGTTAGATCAGATGGCGCAGGTACGTGTGCGGGTCGTGAAGGAACCGCTGCCAGTTCGAGACCAGATCGAGGTCCTCCCAGCTCGAGGCTCGGATTCCCCATTCTCCGATCTCGAGCAGGTTGGCGTTCGGCAGCGCCGCGATGATCGGCGAGTGCGTCGCGATCACCGCCTGCGCGCCGGATTCCACCAGCTCGCCGAGCAGCGCGGCCAGTGTCAGGGTCCCCTGGAAGGAGAGTGCGGCATCGGGTTCGTCGATGAGATAGAAGCCGCCGTCGGAGGTCCTCAACGACAGGATCTCGAGCAGCGCCTCACCGTGGGAGAGGTGATGGTAAAGCGGTTCAGGTCGCTTGGGATTGGGGTTGTCCTCCAAGTACGTGTACAAACCGTGCAGGGTTTCGTCTCGGAGGTAGTACGCCCACTTCGATGCTCCGGGACTCCGCTCGATCACAAGGTCGAGGCCGCCCGGTTCACTCGATCGAGTCTGATGCCGCGTATTGGTCGACCCGCCTTCGGCGTTGAGACCGAGAACGGCGGCAATAATTTCGATGACGGTCGACTTTCCCGCTCCGTTTTCGCCGACCAGAATGGTGACACCCGGTGGAAGCTCGAGACCGTCCTGAACGATCTGCGCGACTGCAGGCACCGTCATCGGCCAGCTGCCTACGTCGGCGCCCGACGATGGCCCGGCCTTGATGCGGCGGATGGGTTGTCTCTGCACGGCCATACGTTCTCACAAGGCTCCGACGAGAACGGACGTTAGTGGCGCTGCGCGAGCAATTCGACGATCCGAGCCACGAGATCGAGAGGGATCGGTTTGTTCAGCGGGAACTTCACCGTTGATTTCGCAGCCCGGTAAGGGTCGACGGACTTCTCGAACTCGGCGTCGCCCGCCGGGAGCGGGTACATCGAGATGTGGTTTTTCCAGCCTGCGAAGTGAATCAGGTTCTTTCCGTGCACCGTCATGGTCGGCATCTGATAGCTGATGGTCTCATCGAGGCCTGGAACCGTGTTGTGAATCGTCTCGCGGATACTCTCGAGGGCTGGTTGCACGTCGGTGGGAAACGAAGCGATGTATTCGTTGATCGTCGCGAATTCGGCCATGCGCGGATCATAATCGCGCTCCGACTCCCAATTGCGGCGACTTGGGGGACAAATGAGACCATTAGGTATGAAAAATCTGGAACCTTGGGAGTTCGCCGGCATGCTCACGCATCTGCGCGCCTACCTGACCAACGCAAGGCGCTTTCTGCGGGGGTGGTCTTACCGCGAGGTAGACGGCTCGTCGGAAGATCGTTGACTAGTCACGTTCAGCGTTGGTAATGCCAGAAATCGGGGCGGCTGCCGTCCGCGTCGGTGAACCCGTATTCCGTTCCGAGTTCGCCTGAACTGACCGATCGCTGATTCCATCGCTGTCGATTCGGATCGGCAGCGATGGCCGCGATCGCACGTCCGATGAATCTTGGCGACTCGGAGCGTGCGAAATCCGCGGGCGCAGTCGGACCATCCCGCTCCGGCAACAGAGCGTCACGCCAATTCGATTCGCCGACACCAAAATTGTCGAGCATCATCTCCGATCGCAGGAACCCGGGAGTGATGGCGACGGCAGTACAGCCGAACGGGGCAAGTTCGTGGCCTTGCGAAAATGCGAGCCTGTTCACGGACACCTTTGCCAAGTCGTAGAACACCGAGATGCGATAGTTCGATGCGTTGTATTCGGTAGTGCCATCGGTTATTTCGGCGACCAGTCCGCCTGGCCGATCGGTCATGAGCGGCAGGAGGTGGTGCGACGTGGTGATGTGGGTGTCGATTGCCAGACGCAAGATGTGAAACCCCTTGTCCAGATCGTGTTCCCATACCGGCGTGTTCCACTCCGCCGGCCCACCCTTGAGTAATTCCGCGCCCCAGATGTCGTTGACCAAGATGTCGATATGGTGATAGTCGATTCGCAAGCGTTCGGCGAGATCAGCCACTTGTTTGCTCTTGAGATGATCGACGGCAATCGGCACGCCGACGCCGCCCAGCTCGGTGACCAACTCTGCCGTCTCTTCGATGGTCTCTCCGCGCGGATAGTCCGACTGAAGAATGCCGGCAGATGTGCTCCGGCCAGTGCAGATGACGGTTGCACCGGCCTCGCCCAATGCCGCGGCGATTCCGCGTCCGGCGCCCCTCGTCGCCCCGGCAACTACAGCCACTCGCCCGCGAAGTGCGTCCGGATTCGGTGTCCACGACATTGTTCGATTGTTCTCGCCTGGATTGCTTCGTTCAAGAGTGAACGCGATCTGCGGAACCGAACGTTACTTTGCGGCGTCCAAGGTAGTAATCACTCGGATGAAGGAGGCAGCGGGAGAGATGAATCGTTGTGTGGGGCGCAGTGCCGGTTGGAGAAACGGGATCTCGGGATTGAGTTCCGTTCCGTCAAAAGGAAATTCGCATCGGATCCGGACTCGGCGGGTAGTCGAAAGTCGCCACGGTGAGAAAGTCGTCGACGTACCACCAAGTCGGGAATCGCCCGAAGACGATTCCCGACCGGTGTGAAATCAGTTCTGTGAAATCAGATCAGGGAAGCTGCGAGGCAGCGTCCGTATCGAGGAACCAACGTGTCGCAACCAAACCGGTGGCGCCGGCGGACGGCCAGTCGTCGGCCGAAGCACCTCCGACGGCTTTGGCAACGGCCTCGGCCTTTGCAGCACCCGAGACGAGCAGCCAGACCTCTTTGGCTCGCCGAACAGCAGGCAACGTGAGGGTGATCCGCACCGGTGGCGGCTTGGGGGAGTCCGTCACCGCGACTACGAAACGCGCTTCTTCGCGAACAGCGTCGGTGTGCGGGAACAACGAGTTGACGTGTCCTTCGCCGCCCATGCCGAGCAGGTGCACGTCGAACGTCGGAACCTGATTCCCGTGTGCCTGAGCGCCCAGCAGTTGTTCGTACGCCGTCGCCGCCCCGTGTGGATCACCGTCGTAGATACCGTCGGATGCGGCCATCGCATGTACCCTGTCGGGATCGACCGGCACATGATCGAGAAGCGCCTCACGTGCTTGCACTTCGTTCCGCTCGGGATCGCCGGACGGCAGGAACCGCTCGTCGCCCCAGTACAGATCGATCTGCGACCAGTCGATGTCGCCGGGAGCTTCACGCAACTTCTCGAGAAGTGCGATGCCGGTTCCACCGCCGGTCAGCACGATGGACGCGAACCCGCGAGCCTTCTGGGCATCGACGATGGTCGTGACCAGGCGTGCGGCGGCAGCGTCGACAAGTTGGCCGGCGTCTGAAAACTTCTCCACGACAACATCACTCATAGGTCACCTTCTCCAATCCGGCCAGAGCTTCTTCGTAGATCTCGTCCGGATCGAGCCGACGCAATTCCTCGGCGAGGCAATCGCGTGTCTCTCGACGACCCAGAGAAACCAGCGCGTCAGGCTGACCGGTGCGGATCAACGTTGCGGTCGTGCCCTCCTGCGGACGACTGATGGAGATACTGCGGGTCTCGAGCTTCAACTCGACCGTCAGCTCACCCGTACGTCGAATGACCGGACCGTCGATCTTGGCCGCCAACCAACCGGCGAGAATATCCAGTGCCGGTTCGGTTTTGAGACCGGAGACCACCGCTGAGGTGATCTTCTCGTGCGGCGGCTGATCGAGAGCCGATGCGAGGAGCGCGCGCCAGTAGGTGACGCGACTCCAGGCGAGATCGGTATCGCCGGCGGTGTACGACGCGAGTCGCCCCTTGATGGTGGCGGTCGGATCGGGGGCGCCGGTGGCATCGGTGATGCGCCGTATCGCGAGCTTCCCGACGGGATCCTTGGCCGGAATCTCGGGTGCCTCGAGGGGCCACCACGCGACTACCGGTGTATCGGGGAGCAGGAACGGGATGACGACGCTGCTCTCGTGGTCCGCCAGGGGACCGTAGAGACGCAGCACGACAACCTCCGAGGCGCCGGCGTCCCCGCCGACACGGATCTGAGCATCGAGCCTGGGCTCACTCTGCTCGTCGCCACGCAGAAGCACGATGACGCGGCAAGGGTGCTCGCGGCTTGCTTCGTTGGCGGCCTCGATGGCTTCCTCGGCATTCCCGGTGTCCCTGGTGCAGACGACGAGCGTCAACACCCGTCCCAAGGTGACAGCGCCGCCGGTCTTACGGACCTCGACCAGTTTCTTGCTGACCTGGACCGTGGTGGTGGACGGCAAATCGAGAATCACTAGGGTCGCCTCCATTCGCGTCCGGTGCGTTGCATCATTTCGTCCGCAGACGGTGGTCCCCACGTTCCGGCCTCGTAGGGTTCCGGCTTACCGCCGGCAGCCCAGTGCTCGAGGACGGGATCGAGGATCTCCCAAGACAATTCGACTTCGGCATTCACCGGGAACAGAGACGGCTCGCCGAGCAACACGTCGAGAATGAGCCGCTCGTACGCCTCCGGAGACGACTCGGTGAAAGCCTGGCCGTACGAGAAGTCCATGTTGACGTCACGGACTTCCATGCTCGATCCGGGAACCTTCGAGCCGAACCGCATGGTGACGCCCTCGTCGGGCTGCACGCGGATGACCAGAGCGTTCTGGCCGAGGTCTTCGGTCATCGTCTTGTCGAACGGTAGGTGCGGTGCACGTTTGAACACCACCGCGATCTCGGTGACACGGCGGCCGAGTCGTTTGCCCGTGCGCAGGTAAAACGGCACCCCCGCCCAGCGGCGGGTGTCGACCTCGAGGGTGATGGCGGCAAAGGTCTCCGTGATGGAGTCC
>NZ_CAURKP010000173.1:0-10436 GCF_963525155.1 uncultured Rhodococcus sp. | reverse complement strand
CGAGCATTGATGTGCACGTTCACATGCGGACGCTGACCACCATCGGTACCAGTCTTGGCGCAGTCCAGATACCGGCGGATCAGTTCCGTGAACCCATCCGCAGTCCGCTTCGCCGCCGACCGAGCATCCGGCGTCCCATCCGGTGCCGGGGTCGGCATCGTCAGATTCGACAACGCCGACAACAACATTTCACCGGTCAGGGCGTCGAAATCCCCACGCACCACCACCCGACCATTGAGCGTCGACGCGATCCGCAACTCATTGAGATCCACATCCTCGGCGGGCGGAATCTCATCCGATTCGAACAACCGCTCCAACGTCGCGATCACGTTCCGCACCTTCGTCGTCGTCGCCTCCACACCCGACGCAGCAGCCAACAACAAATCGATGCACTTCGGGAGCGCCTCCTCCGGCATCCCCTTCGGCGGTGACTCACAGAACGCCACGATCAACACAGCATGCTCGAACGAGCAATCCCCGCAATCGAACCGAGCCGCCACCGCCGGAAACGGCCGCAACGCCGCACCCAACGCGGCGATCTTCTTCCCGTCCCGAACCTGCAACATCGTGTTAGCCGCCAACCACGCACCCACCCCGCGACTGGCGATCACCTGATCATCCGGGCGCATCGAGAGTTCGTCGACCACTGCCACCCGCACAGCCTCGAGGCGCAGAATCTCCACACTCGCCTCGACAGCAGCCTCACGCAACTCAGCAGCAGTCAACTGCCACAACCGTCCGCGCAACCCCACCGCAGAACCAGACACCACATCCGACAACAAGACACTCATTGAATCCCCCGATCCCCTGCACACAGGGTACTCGAACACCCGTTCGAGTCAAGGGCAATTTTCAGACCGCCGAATTGACCCGCGGCAGAGCAGTCGACGCCAATCCGATACCGAGCGCTATTGCTGCGATGATCGCGAGCACACGGCGCTGCGCTTCGAGAAATGCTTCGCCGGCCGCCGCGCGAGTCGATGCGTACGCGGAATCAACTGCCACCTGAACGGATTGACCCGCGGCACCGGCGGAGCCGTCCCGGCGACATTCCGGCGCCACCGCCATCGGTGTTCCGGATGCCAATTGGCTTGTCGCGCAATCGACAAAGGCCTTTTCGGCGATGTCGATCAGGCCGGGACCAACGCCGGCAGCTTCAAGGTTCGCAACGTACTCGGGCCGCTCCCCCTGCACTGCTTGCGGAGCTTGCCCCGCGACGAGCGAGAAGAACACCACTCCGATCAAGGCCAGTCCGATCGAGCTGCCAACCTGCTGAACGGTCGGTAGCAGTCCCGACACCGAACCCGCGTGCGCGGGTTCGACCGTCGCGAGGATCGCGGTTTGCAGTGGCGCCACGAACAGTCCGAGCCCTGCGCCCCCGAGGAGGAGAGGACCGGCGAGCGCGAGCCAGCGTGGATCAGTTCCTTCGTGTTCGAGGATGACCGACAACGCGATCAGCGAGCCGGCAAAGACGACCATCCCCAAGATCAGGACGCGGTTTCCAAGCATCCGGTACACCGCGGATGAGAGAACCGCAGCCACGCCCATGCCGACGGCCCACGGGAGCGTCATCACGCCCGCTCGCAATGCGGAGAACCCGAACCCGAACTGAAGCGTGAGACTGATGGTGAAGATCAACGAAGTCAGGGTTCCGAAGAATACGAACGCAAGAACCGCGCCGATCGCGAAGGCTCGGTCGCGGAAAAGTTCGAGACGAAGGACCGGATCGCCGCCTCGTTTCGCCAGACGCGATTCGTAGAGCACAAACGCCAATGCCACCGGCACCGACATCGCGAGCATGACAACAAGACCTGTGGGCCATCCACGCGCCCTTCCCTCGGCCAGGGGAAGGATCAGCAGGAACAGCGCCAGCGATGACAGTGCGGCGCCGATGAGGTCCAGTGAGCGCACATGCTCAGCGCGAGCATCAACGAGATGGAAATACCCGAGAATCAAGGCGGCGATGCCGATCGGAATGTTGACGAAGAAGATCAGGCGCCAGCCCCAGTCGAAGAGATTCCACTCGATCAGCAGCCCGCCGATCAGAGGCCCACTGACCGTTGCGAGCCCGATGGTCGCACCGTAGATCCCGAACACTCGCGGATGCCTGGCCTTCGGAAACAGACCCGAGATGATGGCAAACGTCTGGGCGGACATCGAACCGGCCGCCAACCCTTGCAAACCCCGGAAGACGATCAACATCGTCGCGCTCTGAGCGAGCCCGCACAGCAACGAGGCCGCGACGAATACGAACAGGGCGGTCAGAAAAACAACCCTACGACCGAACAGGTCCCCCAACCTGGCCGCGGTGATCAACGAACACGCAAAAGCCAGGATGTACACGCTGACCATGAGCAACTGCGCCGATACGCCTGCTTGAAGATCGACGGCGATACTCGGAAGCGCGACGTTGACGATTGTCGCGTCGAGCAATTGCATGAATGCCGCCGCCAGACTCGTCGCCAACCCGAGCCAGGGCGTCAGAGAACCAGCTCGCCGCCCGCCCTTGTGGTCGGCGCCGACAGCGTCACCTAAAGGGTCCGGAAGCACCGAATGATCCTAATCGAACACAACGCTTCTAGAACCTGTTCTTGTTTAGATTGTAGTATTTCGGACAATTCAGTCCCCCAGATGGGATAGTTCGTCGTCTGCCCATTTTCAGAGCAGGCTTCTCGACGACACACGCAGGAGTTCTACTCGATGGATCTGAACTTGATCACCCATTGGCACCCGCTTCCTGGGCGGGTAATCGAATGGGGCGTCACGCATGCTTCCGCTCAACGAGCCGCCGAAGCCGAGATCGACCGAGAACTACCCCCGACCACGATGCAGGATCGCCACCTGCGACGCGCCCGCGTCACCGCGGAGAAGGGCGATCCGCAGTCTCCGTGGATCGGTATCGCCTTCGATTTCGCAGGAACACTGGACCGCGACGCCATGACGCGAGCCCTTCAGCGCTACATCCGTCGCCACGACACGCTGCACAGCTGGTTCTCGTTCGACGAAGCAACCACCGACGCTGCGGACACCTCGTTCGAGGTCCGTCGACACGTGGTGCCGGTCGAAAGCATCGAACTCGAGTACCGCGTGGGCGACGACGTCTCCGAATCCGAGGCGATCCGCGCGCTCGTCGCGACCAAGTTCGCCACCGAAACCAGCGCGCTGCAGTGGCCGGCCTTCGTGTTCGGTGCCGTCGAGCACCACCATGCCGACCTCGAAGCCGATCCGAGCTTCACCCTGTTCCATGCGGTCGACCACGCCCATTCGGACATGAACTCGATGGTGTTGATGTACGCGGAATTGCGTCAGCTCTACGCAGCGGAAACGACCGGGTCACATCCCGAACTGGGCCCCGCGGGAAGTTACGCACAGTTCGGTCGCGTCGAACGCGAGCGAACAACCGAACTGACGATGCAGTCACCCGAAGTGCACCAGTGGCTCGGTTACCTCATGCGCAGCGGCGGCTCGTTCCCCGGATTTCCGCTCCCGCTCGGGGCCGAAGACGCGCCCAAACCGGCAATCGGTTCACGCTTCGACCTGGCCGATGACATCGAGTGCGAGAAGTTCGGTGCGGTCTGTAAAGCCAACGGCGCCAACTTCATCGGTGGAATATTCACCGCGCTCGCGATTGCGGAATTCGAACTGGCCGGGCGCGACAAGTACATCGCCCTCTCGCCGGTCAGCACACGAACCGAGGCCGACTCGTTTGCACAGGGCTGGTACATCAACCTGATCCCGGTCGGCATCGACGTCGACGACAAGCGACGCTTCACCGAGTTGGCAAAGCTCGGGCAGCAGGGGTACCACGACGGCAAGGCACTCCTCGATGTCTCCGTGCAGCAGGTCATCGATCTGGTTCTGTCGAGCTTGGCCGAGTCGGATTCCGCACCCGGCGGATTGTCGAAGACGCTCACCCCGCCGCCGATCGTCTCGTACATCGACGGCCGCCGCATGCCGGATCCGTACAGTTATGCCGAGACGAAGGCAACGGGAATCGTCGGCGGCAAAGAGACTCAGATCGCGTCGATGTGGATCAACCGGATGCACACCGGAACCTGGATCGCCGTGTCCCACCCTGACACCCCCATTGCCCACGAATCGGCCACCCGCTTCGCCGAGCACGTCTCCAAGATCATCAAAACTGTTGCAGCTCAGGGCGACTACTCGTTCGCGGCACCAGAGGGAGCGGCCTGATGCATGTCACCTCGATCGATCGATACGGACTCGAGCCCGGAATCGTCACCGAATGGTCGCTCCAGCCCGCGGACGGCGCCGTCACCGAGTCGGAAGTACCACCGTCGTACAACCAGCATTTTCACCTCGAGACTGCGCGAACACACGGCATGGGCCGAAGTGTGTGGATGGCAGCCGCATTCGACCTTCCCGGAGAACTGAATCGGCCTGCACTCGATCTCGCGCTGCGCCTGTTCATCAGTCGCCATGACACTCTGCACACAGGATTCGAGGTGGGCGAGTTCACCACCACCCGAATGGGACTCGATCCCGACGGCACACACATCGAGACTTCGGAACCTCTGAAATTCGATTCGACCGAAGACCTCCGAGCGCATCTCAAGAAGCGATTCACGACGGTATGCGATCCACTGACCTTCCCTGCATACACGTTTGCCACGGTCGAACGCGAAGAGCACTACACGGTCCTGAGCGCGTTCGATCACACACTCGTCGACGGCTACTCGTTGGTCATCGCTCTCGGGGAACTGCGACAGATCTACGAGGGACTGATCGCCCTACCCGATCTGACCGACCACGAGGCCGTCGACGCAGTGATGAGCCGACTGGGTGACCCGGGAAGTTTCGTGCGGTACTGCGAACTGGAGGCAGACGCTCTGCTTCCAGTCGACAACGACCCTCGAATCCGCGAGTGGGCAAGGTTCTACGAGATCTGCGGTGGCACATCACCGAGTTTCCCCTTGGATCTCGGCGTCGAGGGCGGAAAGCCCGCGCCGCAGGGCGCCGATGTGCGCGTGCTGCTCGACGAGGAGTTGACGGCGACGTTCGACGAGATCTGCCTATCCGCCGGCGGTAGCGTGTTCACCGGAATCCTCACTGCGATGGGACTTTCCGTCCACTCGTACACCGGGCAGTCGACGCTTCCGCTGCAATTTCCGCTTCACATTCGCAAAGATCCGCGTTGGGCCGACGCGATCGGCTGGCTCACCACCAGCGCGCCGATCACGGTCCAGATCACTCCCGATGCGGATTTCGGTGCATCCCTTGCACATACGCACGCGTCGTTCCGAGTTGCGTTGACGCTCGAGGGCGTCACCATGGCCCAGGTTCGAGATGCTTTGGGCGACAAGATTCGACGCACGCGCACCGACGTCTTCATGGTGTCCTACATCGATTACCGCAAACTACCCGGCACAGACGATCATGATCTCCTCAACGCCCATCACATCAGCAATGTGACGGTCGCCGACGATGCCCAGTTCTGGATTTCGCGAACGAACCGTGGTCTCTCGCTGCGTTCACGCTTTCCCGACACCGAGACGGCAAACGACACCATGGTGAATTTCCTCACCGAACTCGACCGGATTCTGAGAGAGGTCTGCGCCCGGGGCGTGACGCCGATCGGAAGTGTCACCGAACAATTGAGAGATTCGAGCGTCGGAGCAGGAACACCGAGGATTTAGGGTCGGCAACGGGCACGAGCAGGCAGAACCTGCTTCCGGGCGTCTCACCTTGCGCACAGCGCATAGAATCGATCAAGTCCGTGTTCGAACCGAACGATTCGTCTTCAGGAGTACGCCCGTGCCCGTTGCCCCCGATCCCTCAACCGCGTTTGCCGAGTTCGCGCATCCCGACCGGTTGGTCTCGACGGAATGGCTCTCGGCGAATCTCGGTGCGCCGGGCCTCAAGGTTGTCGAATCCGACGAAGACGTGTTGTTGTACGACGTCGGCCACATCCCCGGAGCCGTGAAGATCGACTGGCATCTCGACCTCAACGATCCGGTCACCCGCGACTACATCGACGGTGCGAAGTTCGCAGAGTTGATGAACCGCAAGGGCATCGGCCGCGACGACACCGTGGTCATCTACGGCGACAAGAGCAACTGGTGGGCGGCCTACGCACTGTGGGTCTTCACTCTGTTCGGCCACGAGGACGTCCGTCTTCTCGACGGTGGCCGCGATGCGTGGATCGCCGAGAACCGCGACACCGCTTTCGACGTTCCCGACATCACGTCAACGGATTACCCGGTCGTCGAGCGCAACGACGCTCCCATCCGCGCATTCAAGGACGACGTTCTCGCGCACTTGGGCGACGGGCCGCTCATCGACGTGCGATCTCCGCAGGAGTACACCGGCGAGCGCACCCACATGCCCGACTACCCCGAAGAGGGTGCGTTGCGTGGTGGACACATTCCCAGCGCGCTCAGCATCCCGTGGGCGAAGGCAGCGGCACCGGACAGCCGCTTCCGCACCCGTACCGAACTCGGCGAGATCTACGGCGACCTGTCGGCCGACGACAACATCGTCGCGTACTGCCGCATCGGTGAGCGTTCCAGTCACACCTGGTTCGTGTTGACTCATCTTCTCGGCTACCCGAACGTTCGTAACTACGACGGTTCATGGACCGAGTGGGGCAATGCCGTGCGCGTCCCGATCGTCCAGGGCGAAGAGCCCGGAGCCGTTCCTTCCTCCGTATCGGCGTCATGAGCGCTCTTCCTTCGGCTCTGGCCGAGATCGTCGACGACTTCGCGGCCGTCGGGGCCTCGGACAAGCTCACCCTTCTTCTCGAGTTCAGCCGAGAGCTGCCGCCGTTGCCGGCGGAGCTCGAGCAGAGCGCGATGGAGCCGGTCCCCGAATGTCAGTCGCCGCTCTTCCTCTCGGTCGACGATTCGGATCGCGACAACGTCCGTCTGTACTTCAGCGCTCCCCCCGAGGCTCCCACGACGCGTGGTTTCGCATCGATTCTCGCGCAGGGGCTCGACGGCCACAGCGCCGACGAGATCCTCGGTGTACCCGACGACTTCTATTCGGCGCTCGGTCTCGCAGAAGCCGTGAGCCCGCTCCGTCTGCGCGGAATGTCGGCCATGCTCGCGCGCATCAAGCGGCACTTGCGGGGCTGAAAACATGGAGTTCACCGAACTGGCCGACTATGCGATTCCGGCCGGCGCACTCGTCGAATGGTTGCCGTGCGCAACCGGGCCCTGGGTTCCGGATCCGCGGCCCGTCTCCTACATTCACGAGGCACATCTCAACCGTTCCGCTGCAGGCGCAGGCGACAAGTCTTGGCTGGGAACAGCTTTCGAGATTTCCGGCCCGCTCGACGTCGATGCGTTCCGAGTCGCTCTCGGCCGGTGGATCGACCGTCACGAAGTTCTGCGCTCGCATACCGTCCTCGAGCCCTCGAGCGGCGAGATCACCCGGCACACGGTCCCGCTCGGCGGAATCGACATCGGGGTCGTCAGCCACGGCTACGACGCGTCCAGCCAGGACAACTTCGACCACCTTCACCGCCTGTTCGACGATTACGCGTCCCCGCACAGTTGGCCGTCGTACGTCTTCGCGACGCTGACGCCCCGCGGTGGCGACGGTCCGTTCACCGTGTTCTTCGCGGCGGACCACTCGATCATCGACGGGTTCTCGATCGTGCTGGTCGCTCACGAGATCGCAGCTCTCTACCGCGAGGCCTCGACCGGTAGTGCTGCAAATCTGTTTCCGGTGGGCAGCTACGTCGATTTCGGTGCCGTCGAACGCGAGCAGATGGCCGACGTGGAAGCCGAGAAGGCTGCGGTCGAGATCTGGCGAAAGGCTCTCGGCACGGACGGTCTACCCCAGTTCCCGCTACCGATCGGTGACCGTGGAACCGATTCTCAGAACGGCCTGTCGACCTGGCTGCTCGACGCCGACCAGTCCAAGGCCTTCAGTTCGACGTGTGCAGCCACCGGCGTGGGGTACTTCGCCGGACTTCTCGGCGGACTTGCCGCTGTAGGTCGCGAAGTCGCGGGATCCGATCGATTCGAGGTCGTGACGCCGGTTCACACCCGCAGCGCTCAGGAGTGGGCGGGTGCGCTCGGCTGGTTCGTCGGACTGTGCCCGGTCGAGTTCGCCGTTGGATCGGACTGTTCGTTCGGCGACCTCGCGACACGCGCCGCCGAATCCATCGCTTCGGTCAAGCCTGCCGCAGCTGTCCCGTTCGATCGGATCGGTGAGCACCTCGAAACCCCGATCCGACCGCGATTCGTCGTGTCCTACATGGACGTTCGCTTCGTGCCCGAAGCCGCACAGTGGCCCGAGTGGAACGCCAGAGCACTTCGAAGCAAGGCATATACGCACGACGTCTACATCTGGATCAACCGCACACCCCAGGGACTCAACCTCGCGGTCAGGTACCCGGGCAACGAGACGGCGAACGCCGCGGTTCACGCCTACGTGGCCGCACTGCGCCGGACCATCGAAGAAATCGTCACCGAACCGGACGCCGCCACCTCCGACAGCTACTCATCGGTAGTTTTCGAAACCGTTTCCTAAGCCGGAGTGGGCTTTAGCGATCCGGTTACAACCAGCGCCGAAGCGATGCATACACTCCGAAGTGATGCCAATCCCCCGATGGTGAAATCCCAGAGGAATACACCGCGGAGACAGACTATGCGAACCACAGGAGGCTCAGTGCCCAGTCATGCCAGCGCGCACATTACGAAGGTGCTTGTCGCGAACCGCGGTGAAATCGCGGTACGGGTCATCCGGGCGGCCAAGGATGCCGGCTACGGCAGCGTTGCCGTTTACGCCGAGCCCGATGCAGACGCGCAGTTCGTGAAGCTCGCAGACGAGGCATTTGCCCTCGGTGGACAGACGTCCGCCGAGTCCTACCTCGTGTTCGACAAGATCCTGGACGCAGCCAAGAAGTCCGGCGCCGACGCCATCCACCCCGGCTACGGCTTCCTCTCCGAGAACGCCGACTTCGCCCAGGCCGTCATCGACGCGAACCTCATCTGGATCGGTCCGTCACCGCAGTCCATCCGCGACCTCGGCGACAAGGTCACGGCACGCCATATCGCAGAACGCGCGAAGGCACCGATGGCAGCAGGCACCAAGGATCCCGTCAAGGGCGCCGACGAGGTCGTCGCATTCGCCAAGGAATACGGCGTCCCGGTTGCGATCAAGGCTGCCTTCGGTGGCGGTGGACGCGGCATGAAGGTCGCCCAGACCATCGAGGAAATCCCCGAGCTGTTCGAGTCGGCCACCCGTGAGGCCATCGCAGCCTTCGGTCGCGGCGAGTGCTTCGTCGAGCAGTACCTGGACAAGGCCCGCCACGTCGAGGCTCAGGTCATCGCCGACCAGCACGGCAACGTCGTCGTCGCCGGTACCCGCGACTGCTCGCTGCAGCGTCGCTTCCAGAAGCTCGTCGAAGAGGCTCCCGCTCCCTTCCTGACGGACGACCAGCGCGCACGCATCCACGCATCCGCCAAGGCCATCTGCAAGGAAGCCGGCTACTACGGCGCCGGAACGGTCGAGTACCTGGTTCAGGGCGACACCATCTCCTTCCTCGAGGTCAACACCCGCCTGCAGGTCGAGCACCCCGTCACGGAAGAGACCGCGGGCATCGACCTCGTGCGTCAGCAGTTCCTCATCGCCAACGGCGAAGAACTCTCCATCAAGGAAGATCCCACCCCGCGTGGACACTCCTTCGAGTTCCGCATCAACGGCGAAGACGCCGGCCGCGGCTTCATGCCTGCCCCCGGCCCGGTCTCCGTCTACCGTGAGCCCACGGGCCCCGGCGTTCGCGTCGATTCCGGTGTCGTTGCCGGCGACGTCATCGGCGGACAATTCGACTCCATGCTCGCCAAGCTCATCGTCACCGGCGCCACCCGCGAAGAAGCCCTCCAGCGGGCATCGCGCGCTCTGGCCGAGTTCGAGATCGACGGCCTCGCGACCGTTCTCCCGTTCCACCGCCACATCGTCGAGAACCCGGCGTTCATCGGTGACGGCGAGAAGTTCGACATCTACACCAAGTGGATCGAAACCGACTGGGTCAACCCCATCGAGCCGTACGCAGGCGCCGGTGCTCCCGTAGACGACGAGGACGAGGCTCTGCCGCGTCAGAACGTCGTCGTCGAGGTCGGTGGACGTCGCGTCGAGGTTTCCCTCCCGGGCCAGTTCTCGCTCGGCAACGGCGGCGGCGCTGCCTCCGGTGCGATCCGCAAGAAGCCGAAGGCGCGCAAGCGCGGCGGCGCCGGCGGAGGTGCAGCATCGGGTGACGCTGTCACGGCTCCGATGCAGGGCACCGTCGTCAAGGTTGCAGTGACCGAAGGCCAGGAAGTCGCAGAAGGCGATCTGATCGCCGTTCTCGAAGCCATGAAGATGGAAAACCCCGTCAACGCGCACAAGGCCGGTGTCGTCACCGGACTGTCCGTCGAGCCGGGTGCAGCAATCACGCAGGGAACGGTTCTCGCAGAACTGAAGTAGGG
>NZ_CAURKP010000172.1:0-10604 GCF_963525155.1 uncultured Rhodococcus sp. | reverse complement strand
ATCCACACCATGTCGGTGCGGGGCACCATCACCTCGCGCGCCGACGTGTCTCCGAGTTCGAAGACGGACTGGATCATTCGGCGTTCTTCGTCGGCCACGACGCCACGTTCCTGCGCCATGTCCACGAGTTCACGCAACTCGATTTCCGACGCGAACGGGCCGTTGCGGAAGCCCTTACCCGGGGTCAATGCGTTACCCACGAGGATCAGGACGCGACTGATCGGCCCGAGCAGAACCCCGATCCACAGCAGTGGCAGCGACGCGGCCATCGCGATGGAGTACGCATGTTGGCGCCCAAGCGTTCTCGGTCCGACGCCGATGACCACGTACGAGACGAGAACCATGATCACCGCGGTGACGGTCAGTGCCCAGCCCAGCGAGAGGACGTCGATCAGGCCGCCCACGAGTACGACGGTGGCCGTGATCTCGCACAAAATGCGAAGCAGGACCATCAGATTCACGTATCGCGGACGATCGGTCAGGATGCGTTGCACTCGCGCGGCGCCGGCTCGCTCTTCCTTTGCCATCTCGTCGATCCGCGCCGACGAAATGGTGTTGAGCGCCGAGTCGACGGCCGCGAACACACCACCGACCGGGACAAGAGCAATCGCCAGAACAAAGAGCGCTATGGCGCTACTCACTACAGAACCCCCGGATAACTGTTATCGGTCCACTCCGTCGACGAAACCGGTCTTACCGAGCAGCTTCTGATCGCGTTCGGCCAGTGCTGCTTCGCGGTCGATACGGCGAAGGTCTTCGTACCACTCTTCGAGGAGGCTGTTCTGCAAGCCGAACATCTCCTTCTCCTCCTCCGGCTCCGCATGGTCGTAGCCGAGAAGGTGCAACACACCGTGGACGGTCAGGAGGGCAAGTTCGTGAGCCAGCGAATGCCCGGCCTTGTCAGCCTGATCCGCGGCGAAAGACGGACACAGCACGATGTCGCCGAGCATCGACGGCCCCGGCTCGGGGGAATCGGGACGGCCACCCGGCTCGAGTTCGTCCATCGGGAACGACATGACGTCGGTCGGGCCCGGCAGGTCCATCCAGCGAACGTGCAGATCCGCCATCGTCGCGGAGTCGACGAGAACCATCGACAGCTCGGCCGCCGGATGGACATCCATCCGAGCGATCACGAAACGGGCAACGCTGATCAACTCCGGTTCGGAGATGTCCATGCCCGATTCGTTCGAGACCTCGATGCTCATGTGCGACGCTCTTTCCTGGGAAAAGTAGGGGTTGATGCGTCGCTCAGCCTACCGTCGCGGTGAATGAGCATGTGCAGCGCGGCGCTGCGCCCGGTTTCCGACCGCCAACTCGCCGGACCGATCCGATTCGTGACGCTCGTAAGCGTCGACGATGTGAGAGACCAGCCGATGACGTACGACGTCGCTGCTGTCCAGAGTGGCGAAATGAATATCGTCGATCCCGGTGAGGATTTCGGATGCCGCGCGCAGACCCGAACGGGCCCCGCCCGGCAGATCGACCTGGGTCACGTCTCCGGTGACCACGATCTTGGAACCGAACCCGAGGCGGGTCAGGAACATCTTCATCTGCTCGGCCGTGGTGTTCTGCGCTTCGTCCAAGATGATGAAGGCGTCGTTGAGCGTCCGGCCACGCATGTAGGCGAGCGGAGCGACCTCGATGACTCCGGCCTGCATCAACTTCGGAATCGCCTCGGGATCCATCATGTCGTGCAATGCGTCGTGCAGCGGGCGGAGATACGGATCGATCTTCTCGTGCAGCGTGCCGGGCAGAAAGCCCAGTCGCTCCCCGGCCTCGACTGCCGGCCTGGTCAAGATGATCCGAGAGACCTGCTTGGCCTGCAACGCCTGAACGGCCTTGGCCATGGCGAGGTAGGTCTTGCCGGTACCGGCCGGGCCGACTCCGAACACGATGGTGTTCTCGTCGATGGCGTCGACGTAGCGTTTCTGGTTGAGGGTCTTCGGCCGAATCGTCTTGCCCCGACGCGAAAGAATGTCGAGGGAGAGCACCTCGGCCGGAGACTCGCCGACCTCGTTGGTGAGCATGCCGATGGTTCGTCGAACAGCGTCCGGGGCAATGGGCTGCCCTCGACCGGCCAGCGACGCCAATTCACTGAACACACGTTCTGCCAGCGCCACGTCTGCAGCCGTCCCCGACAAGGAGATGGTTCCGCCACGTACATGAATGTCGGCACGAAGCTCACGTTCGATCGCGGTGAGATTCTCGTCCGTCGCCCCCAGGATTTGACGCACGGTCTCCGGCGCCAGATCCATACTCGAACGGACGGTGCGCTCTGCGGGCAGAGCGCGCTCGGTGATGGTGGTTACACGGTTCCCGTCGAGTTCACTGTGTTCACTCACGTGGTGAATATGGCCTGCTTTCTGGTCCGATCAGCCCACTCGACTCGTGAGCCTCGATACTTCGAAGTCTAGCGCCAGAGTCGGACACGGCCCACTTGTTAATCGTCCCGGCCTAATCCTCGCGGCGACCGGACGGCAGCGATTCGCGGATCCACTCCGACGCTTCGGCGACGATCTCGGAGCTTCTGTCCGGACTGATACCCGCGATGACCAGGCACACGGCGGCAAAGGATTCGCCCGAGTCCGTGATGAGCCCACTGTTGGCCTGATCGAACAAAGTGATCGTGATCGCCTCGGTCATCGCTACCAGAGTCTCGGCCGGCAGGTATTTCGAGAAGGTTCCGTCACGCTGACCGCGCTCGACGACGCTGATACTCACGGCGCGCGCGGGCTCCATCAGATCGAGAATCCGCTGCTCCCCCAACTCTTTGCGAGCAAAGCTGAGCAGCATCCGGAAGCGATCACCGACCGGCCATGACAGCAATGCCAGTACGGCAGTCGCCAGATCCGGGCGCTCGGGCGGCTCGCCGGCTTGGCTCAGCGCAGCTACGAGATCGGTCGACGCCTCGTCCACGATGCCGTTGATCAGCGCCTCTCGGCTGTCGAAATGCGCGTACACGGTTCGCCTGACCACACCGGCGGCCTTTGCGACATCGTCCATGCTCGCATCCGGATCAGCAGCGAACGCCGTGATCGCCGCCTCGATGATGCGATTGCGATTGGCCGCGGCCTGACTACGACGCTGCCGTCCGCCCGATTCGGCTGTTCCCGAAACGACTGTGCCCGAATGCGTCAACGCGCGTTCCACCTCTTTCGACTGCCCAACTGTGATCTAGGTCAATCATAGTTGCACATCGGTGTGCAAGTTATTAACTTACACATCAGTGTGCAAATAGATCGAGGAGTGTCTTCGATCATCAGGAACGGAGTCGCGACATGACGACACTCATGAGCAAACCTGTCTCGGAGATGGACCAGCCGTACTCACGGCGGTGGGCCGCGCTCGGGGTGTTGTGCCTGAGTCTGCTGATCGTCGTGATGGCGAATACCGCGCTGATCGTCGCGGCGCCGGACATGACCAGAGACCTCGGCCTCACCAGCACGCAACTTCAATGGGTCATCGACGGCTACACCGTTCCCTACGCCGCATTGATGCTGCTGTTCGGCGTGATCGGTGACAAGTACAGTCGCCGCGGCGCACTTCTCGCCGGACTGGCCGTGTTCGCCGGCGGCGCCGTCTTCGGCAGCATCGCGGACACCACCAACGCCGTCATCGCGGCACGAATGATCATGGGCGTCGGCGCCGCGATCATCATGCCCGCGACGCTTTCGCTTCTGGTCGCTACCTTTCCCAAAGCGGAGAGATCACGCGCCATCGCGGCGTGGGCGGCGACATCGGGTCTCGCGATTGCACTCGGTCCGCTGTTGGCCGGATGGATTCTCGACAGTCATTCCTGGAGCATCACTTTCCTGATCAACGTCCCGATCGCCGCAGTCGCTGCCGTCGCCGCCGTATTTCTGGTGCCGCCGAGCAAGGCCGAGCACCTGGGCCGGATCGACTGGATCGGCGGCGCACTCTCGGTGGTCACCATTGGCTCGCTCGTGTACTCGATCATCAACGGATTCCACTTCGGGTGGACCGGCGGACCCATCGGTGCCGCCGTACTCGCTGCGATCGGCCTCGTCTCGTTCGTCGTCTGGGAACTGCGTCACCCGCAGCCACTGCTCGACGTCCGTAAGCTCGGCCAGCGCATGGTCGGCGGCGCGACGCTCGCCGTACTTCTGCTGTTCCTGGCCGCCTTCGGCGCCATCTACTTCATCTCACAGCAGTTCCAGTTCATCCTCGGCTACGGCGCACTCGAAACCGGTGTTCGTCTGCTGCCCTTGGCAATTGCCGTTTCGATCGGCGCCGTTGTCAGTGGGCGGATCACTCCGCTGATCGGCGTCCGGGCATCCATCGTCGGCGGCATGGTGGTCGCCGCGATCGGCGTTCTGATTCTCACGCAGGTCGACGGCGATTCGGGCTACTGGATGTTCGCAGTCCCACTGATCCTGCTCGGCCTGGGCATCGGTCTCAGCGAACCGCCGGCCACCGACGCCATCATGGACAACTTCTCCGAGGACGATCTCGGTGCTGCGGGTGGCCTCAACGACACCGCCATCGAACTCGGCGGCTCGCTGGGTATCGCGATCCTCGGCTCGATCCTCGCTGCGAGCTACAAGGATTCGATTGCCGGATTCATCGATGGAATGCAGGTTCCGCAGTTGACGGGCGAACTTGCGCAACAGGCCGCGTACGCGATGGAGGTGTCGGGCGAATCCGTCGGCGGCGCTTCGTTGGTCGCCGAAGAGATGGCAGGCAACCCGTTGGCTGCAGCTCAGGCAGGGCCGTTGCTCGATGCCGCAGGCAGTGCCTACGCCGACGCGATTTCGGCGGCCAGTTGGGCGGGCGGTCTTGCACTGTTCGTGGGGGCAGTTGTCGTGGCGTTCATCCTGCCGGGCAAGAAGGCCCGGGTGCATGTCCCCCCCGCGTCCGTCTGCGGTGCTCGGCCCCAGGGGGTCTTCGGCGACCACCACCGCGGGGGCCCCCCGCCACGACTCGGTCGAGGGTGAGAGAAATGCGTCGTGTCCTTCGCCCTCGATCACACGCAGTGCCACGGGATCACCAGCCGCTTCCGCGGCTTTCGCGTACCGGGAGCTCACCTTGGCCGGCACCTGCAGATCGTCCGCACCCGTGACGCACACAACGGGGACGCCGATCGGCAATCGATGCTGCGGCGACGCACTGCGATACAGACCGGGGTCCGCGTCGAACGGAACGCCGAACAGATCCTCGATGAAGCTGATCCGTCGTCCACGCTCGCCTGCCGACGCCAGATCGAGTGCGGCCGCCTGTGCGATGACCCGTTCAGGCCGGGTGAACGTGTCCTTCTCCCCCGCCAGCCACACTGCAAGATGTCCTCCGGCCGAATGCCCGAGCAAGCGAATCTGATTCAGATCCAATTCGGCCGAGGACTTCGCGGCAACCAGTCCGGGGATTTCGTCGTACGCCGTTTTCACGTCGGCGGACATCTCCGGCCAACCACCGCCCGCCCCGAGACGGCGGTATTCGATGTTCCACACCGCGACGCCGTGCCGCGCGAGTTCGACGGCAAATGCGGTGCCCAGAGTCAATCCGTACTGCCCGCTCCAGAAGCCGCCGTGGATCTGCATGACGACCGGGATCGGGCCGTCAGCGACTCCGTCGGGAACGTAGAGATGCCCGAACTGCTGCTCGTGTCGGCCGTACGGAATCTTGAATCGAGGCACCGAGGAAATCTATCTCAGGCGAGGGCGCTGCCTGCGGCCCAGTCTGCCCAGGAAAGGGTCCAGTCGCCGTTCTGCCACACCTCCAGCGGAGCGCCGCCGGTGTTCTTGATCTCGACGACATCTCCCGGCTGCGAGAAATCGAAGAACCATTTGGCATTGGCCGCACTGAGATTGAGGCAACCGTGCGAGGTGTCGGTGTTTCCCTGCGCCCAGACGGTGCTCTCCAACTCGTGAAGATAGATACCGTCGGTGCTGATGCGGGTGGCCCAGTTGATGGATTCCTTGTAGCCGAGGCGCGAGTTGATCGGCAGACCGTAGGTCGACGAATCCATGATGACGGGATTTGCCTTGTCCATCACGGTGTACGTGCCGGGCTGGGTCCAGAACGAGAGCGTCGTGCCGCCGATCGTCTCGGTGCCGCCCATTCCCATCGAGGTCGGCATTTCCTTGATCACCTGACCGTTTTCGTAGACGGTCACCATCTTGGTGTTGTCGTCGGCGACCGAGACGTGGGAGTCGCCGATCTTGAAGGACACGGTGTCGTCCTGCTGGCCGTACAGTCCGTTGCCGAGTTGCTTGCCGTAGATGTTCGCGTTCACCGAGACCGTCGTGCCTGGTGCGTAGTAATTCTGCGGTCGCCAGTGAACGTTCTGACCGTCGACCCAGTACCACGAACCCTGTACGGGCGGATTGGTTGTGACCAGCAGAGACTTCTCGGCCGCGGCCTTGTCACCGATCAACTCGTCGAAATGAACGGCGACGACGGTGCCGACACCGTACGTGCCACCGTCCGATATCGAGGCGCCACCGGTGGTGTTGATGTACGCCCGGGTCTGGTTACTCGGCGCGACGGTGGTCAGCGTCGTGTTCTTGGTCGTGGCAACACCATTCGCGTCGACGGCGTCGACGACCAACTTGTAGGTCTTGCCGTATCCGAGTGGTTCGCTCGGTTTCCAGGACGTCTTGTCCGGCGTGGTGATACCGGCGACTTCCTTACCCTCGGGATTGGTCAGCGCGACGGTCGTCAGTGTTCCCTTCGCGACCTGGACCTCGATGGGGTCGAGTGGACTCACCGGAGTTCCGCCGTCCGCCGGGGTGACGGTGACTAGAGCCTCGCTGGTCGGGGTAGTGGTGACTGCGCTGCTGGAGGAACCCGTGTTGTCTCCGGTGGAGACCGTGCACCCCGCGACGAGCATCAACGCCGCCGCGGCACACACCGCTCCAACGATTCGCATATGCGCACGTGACAACATCTGGCCTCCTGAAATCCCCGAACCAACTCACGCCGAAGGCGACCCCCGACGTCCTTACGATAGTGCGCAAATCTGACACTTCGCTGAGCGCCGGATCCGATTCAGCTCGGGATCACAACAAGATCAGTGCAGTGGCCGTGGTCCCCAGCGATCGGTCAGCACTCCGATCGCGCCCAGAGCAACAGCCCCGGCGGTCGACGTGCGCAGGACCGTCGGGCCGAGAAGCACCGGAGTGGCCCCGGCCTCCGACAACGCGCTGATCTCCGAATCGTCGAGCCCACCTTCGGGACCGACAACCAGAAATACCTCGTCCGCGCTCGCCAGCGGCAAACCGGCCAACGGCGTCGTCGCCGATTCGTGAAGCACCGCAACCACAGCGCCACGGGCAACGGCGTCACGAACCAGCGCGATCACCGCCGGCGTCTTGTGCAGTTCCGCAATTTCCGGGACGAACGCGCGTCTGGACTGCTTTGCCGCAGACACTGCCGCACTTCGCCAGCGTGCGACGCCCTTGGCGAGCTTGGGACCCTCCCACTTGGCGACACAACGCAAGGACTGCCACGGGATCACCGCGTCGATCCCCGCCTCGGTCGCCAGTTCGACGGCCAACTCGGAACGCTCGGCCTTGGGAAGTGCCTGAACGAGGGTCACCAACGGCTTGGGCTGCTCGAGAACCTGAACGTCACTGACCAACAGTTCCAGGCGGTCCTTGCCGACGCTCGTCACCTCGGCGTCGGCCACCCGGCCACGGCCGTCGGCCAACACCAATCGCTCACCGACGCCGATCCGGCGGACAGTGGCCGCGTGGCGACCCTCCTGTCCGTCCAGAACTGCGATTTCACCGACGCCGGGAACCGGGTCGAGAAAGAAGACCGTTGCGGCCACCGTCAGCGGCCGCTGAATGCTTCGCGAAGACGTGAGAACAATCCACCGCTGTTCTGCGAGGCCGTCGAGACAACCTCGGCCTCGTCACGATCGCGGAGCAGCTTGAATTCCTTGAGCAGCTTGGACTGCTTGTGATCGAGACGGCTCGGGATGACCACCTCGAGGTGAGCGTGCACGTCGCCGCGCACTCCCGACCGCAGTTTCGGCATGCCATGACCGCGAAGAACAGCAACGTGTCCGGGCTGGGTGCCTGGCTCGATGGTGATTTCCTTGGGGCCGTCGATGATGGTGTCGACGGTGACAGTCGTACCGAGCGCTGCGTCGACCATCGGAACGCGGATCGTGCAGTGCAGGTCTTCACCGTCTCGAACGAAGACGTCGTGCTGCTGCTCGACGATCTCGACGTAGAGGTCGCCGGGGTGTCCGCCGCCCGGGCCCACTTCACCCTGCGCGGTCAAACGGATGCGCATGCCACCGGCGACGCCCGCGGGAACCTTCACGGTGATGTCACGCTTGGCCCGAACTCGGCCGTCGCCGCCACACTTGTGGCAGGGATCCGGGATGGTCTCACCGGCACCGCGGCACGTCGGGCAGGGACGCGAGGTCATGACCTGACCGAGGAACGAGCGCTGGATGGATTGAACTTCGCCGGCACCGTTGCAGGTCTCACAGCGGACAGGCTTGGAGTCGCCGTTGGTTCCGGCTCCGGTGCAGCTGTCGCACAGAATGGCCGTCTCGACGGTCACGTGCTTGCTGACTC
Organism: uncultured Rhodococcus sp.; assembly: GCF_963525155.1. NCBI lineage: Bacteria > Bacillati > Actinomycetota > Actinomycetes > Mycobacteriales > Nocardiaceae > Rhodococcus > uncultured Rhodococcus sp. The sequence goes on along the minus strand of NZ_CAURKP010000172.1, from coordinate 2,055 downwards.
CCGTCGCACATTCTGCGAGGGTCAGCTTGGTGCGAAGCAACGAGTCGGCTCCGGGCTGAACGCGACCGCGCGGCCCACGACCTGCGCCGCCACCGCCGCCGAAGAATGCTTCGAAGACGTCGCCGAGGCCGCCGCCACCGAATCCGCCGCCGAAGCCACCACCGCTGCCACCACCGGACTCGAGCGGGTCTCCGCCGAGATCGACGATGCGACGCTTCTCCGGGTCGGTCAGGACCTCGTAGGCCGTCGAGATCTCCTTGAACTTGGCCTGCGCCGCCTCGTCAGGGTTGACGTCCGGGTGCAGTTCGCGTGCCAGCTTGCGGTAAGCGCGCTTGAGCTCCTGGTCTGTCGCGTTCTTGTCGACGCCGAGCAATCCGTAGTAATCCCGTGCCACGTTGAGTCTCTCGTCCTTCTCTTACTTCTAGGTTTTCCTCAGTCCTCGCGAGGAGGCGTGCCGACGAATGTCGACGTCCGTCATCGCTCGGAGAGAACTTCGCCGATGTATCTGGCAACGGCGGCAACCGATGCAATTGTTCCCGGATAGTCCATCCGAGTGGGTCCGAGCACACCGACACCACCGAAAACGGTACCGGCCGCGCCGTAGCCAGTCGAAATCACAGAGGTTCCGCGCATCTGTTCGACCTGCGTCTCTTCACCGATCTGAACGGTGACCGTGCCGGAGTTCTGCGTCGCAGCGAGCAGTTTGAGGACCACTACCTGCTCTTCCAGTGCTTCGAGCACGGCGCGCAGCGAACCGGGGAAGCCGGCCAGACCGGAGAAATCGGCGGCGTTGCGCGTGAGATTCGAGGTTCCGCCCAGAACGAGACGATCTTCCGGATGTTCGACCAGGGTCTCGACCAGAACCGTTGCCGAGCGGATCACGGCGTCGCGAAGGTCGGCCGGAGACTCGTCGGCCAGTTCCGCCACGGCAATCGACGCGGCGGCCAGGCGCTTGCCTTCCAGTGCTCCGCCGAGAAGCGTGCGCAACCGGGAAAGGTCTTCGTCTTCGAGGACGTCTCCGAGTTCGACGATTCGCTGATCGACGCGGCCGGAATCGGTGATGAGAACGAGAAGCAGGCGCGCCGGCGTCAACGCGACCACCTCGAGGTGGCGAACCGACGACGCGGACAGCGACGGGTACTGGACAACCGCGACCTGACGGGTCAGTTGCGCGAGCAGTCGCACACCACGACGCAGAACGTCGTCGAGATCGACACCCGACTCCAAGAACTCGAGGATCGCTCGACGCTCGGGCCCGGACATGGGCTTGACGTCGGCGATGCGATCGACGAATTCACGGTATCCCTTGTCGGTGGGGACGCGGCCGGAACTGGTGTGCGGTTGGGCGATGTAGCCCTCGGCCTCGAGGAATGCCATGTCGTTGCGCACAGTGGCGCTCGACACTCCGAGGTTGTGACGCTCGACCAGTGCCTTGGATCCCACCGGGTCCTGGGTGGAGACGTAATCGGCCACGATTGCACGTAAGACCTCGAAACGCCTGTCGTCGGTACTCGACATCGTTGCCACCTCCGTTTCCTGAAAAGAACGAACACCGACATTTACACATCGGTTTCCACTGGCAGTCTAATCGCCCGAGCGCCAGAGACGGCTGTTGCCCTTACTGTGGAGTGAGATCGGCGAAAGGTCGATCGCACAACCATGGACAAGGCGGCACATGATCTTCAAAGGCGTGATGGACGGCAAACCGTATCCCGATCACGGACTGTCTCTACGCGACTGGTCGAAGTTCCCTCCACGTCAGGTTCGACTCGACGAGATCGTGACCACCACGAAGGTCCTCGAACTCGATCGCCTGCTGTCGGAGGACTCGACCTTCTACGGCGATCTGTTCCCGCACGCAGTGCAGTGGCGCGGCACTCTCTACCTCGAGGACGGTCTGCACCGAGCGGTTCGTTCGGCCCTGCGAAACCGCGTCGTGCTGCACGCGCGTGTCTTCGACTTCGACGCGATGCCCGGTGTCATCGAGGGCGTCCGCTGACGCCCGGTGTCATCGAGGGCGTCCGCTGACGCCCGGTGTCATCGAGGGCGTCCGCT
>NZ_CAURKP010000171.1:0-10679 GCF_963525155.1 uncultured Rhodococcus sp. | reverse complement strand
GGCCACTATCACCTGGGCCACTCGGTACGAGGAAAACACACCGCACACCTTTGGGTGACCCACCCTGCTGGTCGTCAGTACCAGCTGGGTGGGTCGAGTGTGCCCAACTCTGGGGGGCCGGGCACACGATCGGGAGCGGCTCGCCTGCAGTCGTGTGACATCTCGGCGAACCCCTATCCATCGCCGCCTCGAACGGAGATGGTGCGGAAGGGAAATGTAGCGCACACGATTTCACTGACCTGTAACCACCCGGCGTGTTTCGGCGGCCATTTCGTTCTTGCGATGTGAGGCGGATCTAAGCTCACCTCGACAACCACGGCCTCAACCTCACGGGAGCAGCGATGAGTCCTCGGCCCACCTGGCTCCACACCCGATCCACCGAATTCCGGGCCGCCCTCCTCGATCTCGGGCTCACGATCACCGACACCGAAGCCCGGAATATCCTCGACGACAAAGTCTCCGAATACGCGACCTTGATGAGAGTCACCCGCCAGACCACGCAGCGCGATTTCACCGACGAACGCCTCCTCGCATTCGCGCAGTCCCTCGCTGTGTCACTCTCCGACGAAGCCCCCCGGCGCCGACCTGATCGGATTCGAGCGCAGCATCTCCATGCCCGTCGCCGCCGTCGGCCTGACCACCGCGGCGCTGGCCGAAGCCTTGAAAGTCGCACACATCAACCTCGACGACAAAGAAGCTGTCGCCGGCCTGTCCCTGCTCTCGACTCTCGGCATGATCACCGCCGACGCGAACCACTCCGTCGTCCCGACCCCACGCCCGCTGCTCTTGCGGATCGCCCGCTACCTCGACGGCGCCGCAGCATCCGTCACCGACGGTGCGAACCTGCCCGACGGCCTCGACAACACCCACCGACAGCACTTCGCGGACATCCTCGCCCAGGACGCCGACGGAATCCGGGCCCTCGCCAACAACGAAGACGGCGACACCCCGCGACTGTGGCGCACCCCCAACCCACGCTGACCGCCGACGCAGCGAAAACACAGTCGATGCGCTGAAACCTGCCGGACGGCTCGCCCGCCGATAGACCAGAGGTGGCTACCGGCGGAGCGTTCGCCATACCCGTTGGGGACCGGGTGATGCCGCCCCCGAAAATTTACGTGCCACCCACCCCGGTTACCAGTCTTCGCACAGTTACAGCTACTTGAGCATTGAACTACCGAGGAGTACCTCGCCGCCTGCAGGTGAACCGTACCGAGCTAGTTCCTCGCATCCAGGGGTGCGCCGTCACTTACCTCCCACGTACCGAGCGCCCAGCAATGACGCAGTAACATCACACTGTGGTGCGCTGCTTTCCGCCTCGGTTCCAGCGCACCACCCGTTGCCACCGCGCAGGCAGTCGCCCCTTTCACTCGGCCTGCATGATCCACACGTGCAGGAGCTACCCATGGCCTCCCCCGACGAGCGTCTGACCGCCAAACTCGAGCAACTCCCCATCAGCGACGACGCCCCCATGTGTTCACTCCTGCGCACCACCCTGCTCAAACACGCTCAACACGGCAGCGACATCACCGAACCCACTGTGCTGGGACTGCTCGCTATCACCGGCGCCCTCGAAGAACGACTCACCCGACTCGAAGCCACGATTCAGCCCTCCCCCACACCATGACGGCACCACCGCCTCGCATCGACCGACGAAAGCGCGTCCGAAAATTCCTCGGAGCGAGGTCAGAAATTGCCGTTATCCTCGGCTGCATCCTCTTCGCCCTCGTCATCGTCTGGTGGGCAGCCTGAAAAAAACTTCTCTGTCGAAAAGACAAGGTCTGTGGGTTATTCGACATAGATTGTCGACACCAGTTCTCGACACCGCTCCCTCAGTACGAACTGGGGTGTGAATCGCGGATTTAGGTGGCACGCCTTTTACGGTGATAGCTGTCGCGGGCGCTGTGCCGACCCGCGGCTCCCAAACGATCATTTTCGGCAGGGGGACAGGGTATGTCCTCGTTCGTTCCTAGCGTCGTCGTCGTGGCGTGGTCCATCTGAGCCAGCACGCGATGGAAGGAACTTTGTATGAGTGCAGAAGTACAGCCGTTTCGAATTGACATCCCCGAGAGCTCTGTCGAGGAGCTAAAACGCCGGTTGAGCGAGACCCGGTTTCCGCCGCCGCTGCCTGGTGATGACTGGTCGACAGGAGTGCCGGTCAGCTATCTGCGACGGTTGGTCGCGTACTGGGTTGACGAGTTCGATTGGGCGGAGCAGCAAGCGTCGCTGAACATGCTTCCGCAGTTCACGACTGTGATCGAGGGGCAGACGATCCACTTTGTCCACGTCCGATCGAAGGTTTCGGGCGCGCTGCCGCTGGTGCTCACTCACGGATGGCCGGGGTCGTTCGTTGAGTTCGTGAACCTCATCGGCCCCCTCACTGATCCGGAAGCGCACGGAAGGGCGGCGGCGGATGCGTTCGATGTGGTCATTCCGTCGCTGCCGGGATTCGGATTTTCGAGCCCGGTGGTTGAGGGCGGTTGGGACGCGGCTCGAATCGGGCGGACGTGGGCAACACTGATGGAACGTCTCGGCTACGACCGATACGGGGTACAGGGTGGTGACATCGGTGCTGCCGTCTCTCCCGAGGTCGCGCGAGTGGCACCGTCTCATGTGGTCGGCGTCCACGTTAATGGTTCGATGGGAATGCCGTTGCAGGCTCCCAGCGAAGCAGATCTTGCGTCGTTCACTCCGTTGGAGCTTGACCGTCTGGGGCGGGTTCAGGCGTTCATGCAGGAGGAGTATGGCTACATCGCGATCCAGTCCACTCGACCTCAGACTCTCGCCGCGGGGCTCGTGGATTCTCCCGCTGGCCAGCTTGCGTGGATCATCGATAAGTTCCAGAAGTGGACCGTTCCGCACGAGGAGCTTCCCGAAACGATCATCCCCCTCGATCGAATCCTGACCGACGTCTCCCTGTACTGGTTTACCGAGACCGCGGGCACAGCTGCCTACATCGGGTACGCGCAGCACTCAGCGTGGGGAGCAACTAAGGAGCCCTCCGGTGTTCCCACCGGGGTCATCATGTTCGCTCACGACGTCGGTATTCGCCGCTACGCCGAACTGGAGAACACCATCACTCGGTGGACTGATGTGACCGACCGTGGCGGGCACTTCGCCGCCCTCGAAGAACCGCAGCTCCTTATCGCAGACCTGACGGAGTTCTTCCGGCCTCTCTGCTGACCAGAGTGGGCCGGTCGTGCGATGGCCGGCCCACTCTGGTTAACCTGGCTGCGCTGCGCGAGCAGCTTGCTGCGCTACGTGGACGAACGCGGTCCGTAGCTCGTTGGGTTCTAGCACCTCGATGTCGGCTTGTAGGAGCAGGAGCCATCTGGCGATGGACTCGTAGCTCTCGGCTCCCGCGTGCACGATCGTGGTCCGAGTTGTCTCCTGTTCGATAGCTCCCCATGCCGGCGCAACCCAGCGCTGCACCGTATCCACTGTTGCGTGCACGCGGACGGTGGCGGTCACCTGCTGCCACCCCGCGCTGAGCTGCCGAGTCACCCATTCATCGACGCTCGGGCCGGGAAACGTATGCGATCGGATCGGCATCTGGCTGACGGCGACGTCGGAGATGCGATCGACACGGTACGTCTGCCAATCGTCGGTGTCGACGTCGAAGGCGACGAGGTACCACCGCCGCACTGTGTTGACCATCGCAAGGGGATCAACCCGTCGGTCCTTCGTCGCTCCGTTTCGCTGCGAGTGCTTGAACTCCACTCGACGGCCGAGCAGACATGCTCTTGCCAGCTCACCGAGAACCCCGATGTTGACGACCGGGGAGTCTATTGGTTCGAGACCGTCCACTGGCGCATCGATCGTGACTTTCGCTACCGCATCGATGACCCACCGCACATGAGTGGGCAGTGATGCGAGGAGCTTGCCGAGAGAACTGGCGGTCAGGGTTGGATCAGAGCTTTCCTTCCACCTTCGAAGCGCGAGAGCACATGCCAGCGCCTCATCTGTGGAAAGAAAGATCGGCGGCAGGACCGCCCCAGGTTCGAGAGAGTATCCGCCGTCGACACCGAGACGTGTGTCAACGGGGTACCCCAGATGGCTTTGTCGGCCAATGTTGACGTCGCTTGTTGATAGATCCTGACGTCACTTCGGATCTGGGGTTCCTGCCGCGATTGCATATCGGTGAATGCCAGCGTCACTCACAGCCCGCGGGGAAGGGTCGACGGCATGGCTCGCACTCCTTTCGCAGACCTTTCCTCAGGGCCCAGCTCGCGCGCAAGCGTTCGGCTTATGGGGCGCGGCATCCGGCAGCGGTGGCGCTCTCGGAGTACTTGGCGGTGGAGTCATCGTCGAAACCCTAGGATGGCGGTGGACTCTGCTGGTGAACGTCCCGATCGGGCTCGCACTTCTGGCGTTGCTCATCTTCGGTAACCGGACGCCGCACCCCACCGCACGGCCCCATCTCGACCTGGCCGGCAGCACCGCGTTCCTAGTAGCTACGGCATCACTTGTACTGGCAGTCATGTCGGTTTCGAACTCTTTCACCGCTGCCGGGTGGGCCTTCCTTGGACTGGTCAGTGTCGTCACATTCGTGCTCATCGAGAAGCGCGCGGCATCACCTCTGATCCCTTTTGTAGCGCTCGGTCGAACCGGCGCCTGGCGGCCCGCTACCGCGATGATGTTCATCGGCGGAGCCATGACAGCCACTTTTTACTTCATGACCCTCAACCTGCAGTTGTTCCACCTGCTCAGCCCCCTCGCCACCGGTCTCTCATTCCTTCCCCTATCACTCGGGGCTTTCCTCGCCGCAGCCACCAGTCACCGGCTCCAGCGGCGGCTCGGGACAGACAGAACGACCGCGCTCGGCGCGCTCATCATGACAACCGGTCTGGCCGCGATCTGGGCCTTCTCTGCTGCCCCCTTCCCCGCGGCCCTGATTGCGGCGAGCGGGATCTTCGGCATCGGCATGGGTATCGCACTGGCGTCAATCGCTGACGGCACGACTCACCTGCTCCCCGCAGCACTAGCCGGAGCTGCTTCCGGAGTGCTCACAACCGCGCAGCAGTTTGGAAACAGCTTCGGCCTCGCCATCGTCGCTGCCGCCGACGGGCAGATACCGACCAACCACTACGCCGGAGGGTTCGTATCCACGCTAATCCTCAGCGCTATCGCGCTCGCCCTCCTCGCAACGCACGCCTGGTCGACGCAGAAACTCAGACGTGAATCAGCGTGACGCCAGATCCCGTAAACGACCGTTCATAAGTCAGCCGACACTCTCTGTCAGTTTCAGAAGTGGGCGTCATAATTTCCTGGGGTTTTACCTCCGATTGCAGTCGTCTTCTGACATTCTGACTGCAGAAGTGGACTGCACAATCGGTCGATCACACAGGCCTGGCGTTCGGAGGCTGCGATGGACGCGGACAAGTTCGACGTCGCAGAGACTGGTGTGCTGACCGCGTCGGCCGAGCAGTGGGAGCAGGCACGGTCACGGTTCGCAGTGCTCAGCGAACTAGCGGATCGATCCTCGATCGGCACCGCAGTGGTCGAGGATGCAGCACAGCAGTTGGGGGTCTCGCCCCGGCGTGTGTACGTGCTGTTGTCCAAGCTCCGGAATGGGGGAGGGTCGGTCACAGATCTGTTGGTCTCCGCTCCTGCAGGCGGGCGCGGCCGTTCCCGCGTGCCGGCCGAGGTGGAAGAAGTGATCGCCGAGCACATCAACCGCGAGTTTCTGGCTCGCCAGAAGCTCAGTGTCGCCGCACTGCATCGACATATCGCGCTGGCCTGTCACCGTGCGGGACTCCCTATTCCAGCCCGCAACACAGTCGCCGCGCGGATCGCAGCAATGCACCCGGGCCGCGTCGCACGGTCACGTGGCGGACCGGATGCCGCTCGATCGCGGCAATCCGCTGGCGATGTCCCGCCGCCGGTGACGGCGGTTCTCCAGCAAGTCCAGATCGATCACACCGTGGTCGATCTGATGATCGTCGACGAATACGACCGGGTGCCGATCGGACGTCCTTATCTCACGATTGCTATCGATGTCTTCAGCCGCTGCGTGCCGGGCTTCGTGGTCACACTCGACTCGCCGTCCGCAGTGTCGGTCGGGTTGTGTCTGGGCCGGGTGTGCTCGGACAAAAGCGTATGGATCGACGCTCTGGGGCTCGGCGCGGATGTGCGGTGGCCGATGGCCGGAAAGCCGCGCGCCTTGTACGTCGACAACGCCGCCGAGTTCAAAAGTGAAGCGCTACGGCGGGGTTGCGAGCAACACGGTATCGACCTCGGCTACCGCCCACCCGGCAGGCCGCAATACGGCGGGATTGTCGAACGCATCATCGGCACCGTCATGACCCAGGTTCACGAGCTCCCTGGCACCACGTTCTCGAATCCAACGCAGCGGGGCAGCTACGACTCGGAGGGCGCGGCAGCTCTGACGTTACGAGAACTGGAACGCTGGCTGATTTTGGCGATCGCGGCCTATCACGCGGACGTGCACACCGGCCTGAGCCGGAGCCCGGCTGCGCAGTGGACCAGCAGCACCGACGCCGATACCGCTCTGGCGAGCTCGACAGTGGTGGATGAGACCGCATTCTTAGTGGACTTCCTCCCCGTCATCCGGCGCCGACTGACCCGGACAGGGTTCGTCATCGACCACATCCAGTACTTCTCGAACGCGCTGAAACCATGGATCGCCAGGCGAGAGAAGTTGGGTCAGTTCGTTATCCGGCGTGATCCACGTGATCTGAGCAGGGTGTGGGTCCTGGACCCCGACAGCGGCGGCGGGTACGTCGAGGTGCCATACCGGACGATGTCACATCCGGCCGTGACAGCGTGGGAACACCGGGCAGCGGTGGTGCGCCTTCGAGAACAAGGCCGAGCAAGTATCGACGAACACGCTCTGTTCGCGATGATCGAGCAGATGCGTCAGATAGCCACGTCCGCACAGAGGTACACCAAGCGGGCCCGCCGTAATCGCACTCGCCGTTCTCATCTGAGCAGCATCACCACACCACCGGACACGCAGAGCCCGCCCGAGCTCGGCCCAGGCACCGACGACGTGCCGGTTCCGATCTTCGACGACATCGAAGAGTGGTGAATGGATGAACCACGACCCCCGAAACGCTCCCGCCGGCGACGATGACGACCGTAGTTGCGAAGACATCGACGTCGTTCGTGCGGACCTCACCCACCTGCGAAGTTCGGTCAGATCGATTGCGGTTCTTCCTGCCGCGCAACGCATCAGGCATATTCGTACTGAACGGTGGATCGGGTATCCGCGTGCACGGTCGGTGATCGAGCATCTTGAGACGTTGCTGGTGTGGCCGGATCGGCAACGTATGCCGAACGTGCTTCTGATCGGACCGACGAACAACGGCAAGTCGATGATCATCGAGAAGTTCCGGCGTGCGCACCCTGCTGTCAGCTTGCCCGATCGCGAGCAGATACCGGTGTTGTGTATGCAGATGCCTCCAGACCCAGCACCCGCACGGTTCTACCTGGCGATGCTTGCTGCACTCGGAACGCCGATCCGCCCGCGGAGCCGAGTCCACGAACTCGAACAGCAAGCAATCTCGCTGCTGCGAGCGACCGGGGTTCGGATGCTGATCATCGACGAGCTCCACAATGTTCTCGCCGGCCGCGACAACGTGCGCCGAGAATTCCTGAACCTGTTGCGGTTTCTAGGCAACGAACTGCGGATTCCTCTTGTCGGAGTGGGCACCCGAGAGGCGTACCTCGCGATCCGTAGTGATGCACAGTTGGAGAACCGTTTTCACCCCATGACGCTGCCGATCTGGACCAACGACATCGACACCCGCTCCCTGCTGGCGAGCTTCACCGCCAGCTTCCCGTTGCGTGCGCCCTCGCACCTGACGTCGGCGGAGATGACCGATTACCTCCTCACCCGGTGTGAGGGCACCATCGGCGAACTGGCCACGCTGTTGACCGCGGCCGCAGTGACCGCAATAGAGGCTGGCGAGGAAGCGATCACCTCGCAGGTGCTGACGCAGACTGCCTACTCCGGGCCCACCGAACGCCGTCGCCACTTCGAACGGCATCTGGCATGACATCAGCCGATGCCTCGCCAGCGCCTACAGCGTTCGACCACAGTGGGCATCCGCGGTGGCCGCTGCACCCGCAACCATTACCTGGTGAGACTCTGATGTCGTGGCTTGCCCGGACTAGCAGACTGTATTCGTTGATCGGTACAGCGGATCTTCTCGACGGGCTCGGTGTCGACACTTCGGGCGTGGACCTCGACCGCTACACACCCGAGCCGGTGCTATCCGCGCTTGCCCAGAGGAGCACCTGCACAGCGGAACGGCTGCGTGAGATGACGTTGGCGGGCGGTACGCCCTGGCTGCTCGACAGCACCGACCCCGGCGGATGCGACTTCGACACCTACGTCCATCAGTTCTCTGTCCTACTACCGGCGGGTCTGGCAAGGTCAGATCGACGTCGACGCGCACCGCCCGCCGGCACGTGGCTTCCCTGGGTGAGCAAGCTCGATACGCGGGCATGCCCCTTGTGTATCGACGACCTCGACACAGACGCCGACATCGCGGTCATGATGGCTCATCAGTACCCGATGCTGACCAGCTGCACGAAACACCTCTGCCGGCTCGAATTCTGTGCTGTCATACCCGGCCGACTGGTCTTTTGGGACAGGACACCGCCAGGCTCGGACGAACACGCACCACCGATACCCGTACCGGCAGTCGTCGCAGAAATCGACAGACGCACCGCCGTCGCGTTGACGTGCGGGTCGGTCGAGCTCGGCGGAGGCCGTGTTCATGCCGGAGTGTGGTTCAGGCTGCTGCGTACCGTCGTCGACGAGGTATCGACACCGCTGGTCCGCACCGGATGGTGGGCGAAGCCACTGAGCGCGATCTGGAAGTCCACCGGCCATTCTCGCCCGCTGCGGACATCGTGGGTTCCGTTCGAGCAACTGCGGTGTGACGAGCAAGCGAAGGTTTTGTTTGCTGCCGCGACCGCGATCAATGCGGTCGAGAACGATGAGATAGCCGCGAGCGGTGCTGATGCCTGCTTGCTGCGGCCGCGACGGTACGAGCCGGTCGATCCGGGGGCCGCTCCGACGAGGTCTCGCAGTCCGGTACCCGCCCGCAGCGCTTGGGACGGTGTGATTGCGGCGATCGATGCCGCTGTCGCCGCCGCCCGCGTCGACAGCGATGCCGCCCGATCTTTGTTCGGATTCGCTCGAACGGGGTGCCGCACCGAAGATGACGTCGATGAGCTGGCCTATGCCTTCGTCGAGCTCGGTATTCGACTGGACTGGGACTGAAGCGCGCTAGATCGCAATCGCCACACGTTTCTCTGCGCTTTCAGGCGGAATTCGATCGCACCCTGTAGTCACCCACGGTTTGTGTGCGGTGACCCACGAGAATTTTCCTTCCCGCACCGTCTTCGATGAATCGCCAGGTGAGCGTGTTTTGAATCCGAAAACTGTGTCGGAGGTGCCCGATACAGTTCTGCCCATGACAGAACGCCAGCTCACCGGCGGCTCGGCCGCGATTCCAGCTGTCTTGCCGGGCGGTACTGCGGCCGTGTTTCCGGATTTGCCGCCCGAGGTTGCGGCTCGGATCGAGCGATCGATGGCCGCGTCACGCTCCGCGGGGACCCGGCGGGCCTACGCTTCGGCGTGGCGACGCTTCGAGACCTGGTGCGCCGCCACCGGACATATCTCGTTGCCGGCGCACCCTGCGACGGTGGCTGCCTATCTCGTTGGAGCGGCCGACACACTCACAGTCGAGGGAACGCGGGCATATGCACCGTCGACGTTCGGTAAATGGGTTGCCGCGATCGCCGATAGTCACCGCGCTACTGGCCACGACAACCCGTGCGGCCACGAGATGGTGCGCGCCACCGTTTCCGGTATCCGACGGGATTACGCGTCGGCGGGGGAGCGACCCCGCAATCCGCGTGCGCCTCTGTTGACTTCCGACATCACCACGATCGTCGACCACGCGCGTCGCAGTTCGATCGGGTGGGCGTCGGAGGTCCTCGAACGGCGTGACACCGCGCTGCTGCTGATGGGCTACACCGGCGCGTTTCGGCGGGGTGAACTCGTCGCTCTCGAGTGTCGTGATATCCGCCGCGACCGTCTCGACGGCGCGCACGTACGTATCCGCAAATCGAAGACAGACCAGGACGGTGCCGGTGCAGTGAAGGCATTACCGTTCACTGGCCGCCACGAGTCATGTCCGGTCTGTGCGTGGGTGCGGTGGCTTCAGGTCGTCGCCGCGTTCGACTCCGGGGGCAGAGTCGAGGTCATTCGACTGCTCTCTCGCGCAGTGGAATTCGAGTCTCATATCTGCCTCGGCACCCTTCCTGCAGCCGAGAAACGGTCCCCTCTGTTTCGGTCTGTCCGCAAGAACGGAAACATCTCCGATACGCCGCTGTCCGGGGCTGCGGTACATGCGGCGATCCGTCGACGAGCTACTCGAGCTGGATACGACCCCGACACCGTCGCCCAATTCGGCGGGCATTCTCTGCGTGCAGGATTCGTCACGCAAGCCTTTCGCAACGGTGCCGATGCGCACACGATCATGCGCCAGACCGGGCACACCACACCCGCAATGGTCGAAACATATGCCCGCGAGCACGCACCTCTGGTCGGCAACGCGGTCACCGAACTCGGTCTATGACCGGGCAACTGAGCGGAATTGCGTCCGATGCAACCGCGCGACAGCGGATACAGATGAAGC
>NZ_CAURKP010000170.1:0-10884 GCF_963525155.1 uncultured Rhodococcus sp. | reverse complement strand
CCGCGACTCCGAGGGGCGGTGGCTGGCAGTCGGAGGCGGGGGATACGGACTGGTGCGCGTCGTGCCGAGGGCATGGACTCACTTGATCGCTGCAGCGCTCGATCGCGAGATCGACGTCGACACCGCTGTCCCGGAAGACTGGAAGGAATCGACGAAGCTGCGAGCGCCGAGCGTCGACCTCCCGCCGACCATGGGGGACGGCGGTGATGTCGCATACACGCCGTGGGACGGCCCGGGTGGTACACCGGAGACAGGTGTCGCCTCGGTGGACCGTGCACTCACCCGTATCGACTCGGCGATCATCGCGACACGTCGCGCTTCGTTCCCGCTACTCGGACTCGACCCGGAGGATCCCCGTGACTGAACAGTCCGATACCGAAGCTGCCGGCGGCGAGGCGAGCGGCCAGGCGCCGAAGACCGACCCCGCTCACACCTATCCCCATTCCTGGGTAGTCGATGTTCTCGCCTCCGACGGCGGAGCGGTGGCGTTGCGACCCATCGTTCCCGAAGATGCGGACAAGCTCGTCGAATTCCACGGCAAACTCTCCGAGCGCACCCGGTATCTGCGCTACTTCGGCCCGTACCCCACGATGTCGGCGCGCGACGTCAAGAACTTCACGACGGTCGACCACCACAACCGCGTGGCGTTCGTGATGATGCTCGGCGACGAGATCATCGCGGTGGGTCGATACGAGCGACTGCTCGACGTCGGTGACGGAAAGTCTGCCGAGGTCGCCTTCGTCGTCGCCGACGCACACCAGGGGCGCGGCCTCGGCCCGATCCTGCTCGAGTACCTGGCAGCGGCAGCGGCCGAGAACGGTCTGACGATGTTCGTCGCCGAGGTCCTCTCCGAGAACCGCAACATGGTGACGGTGTTCCGTGAGGCGGGGTATCAGGTGAGCCGCTCTTTCGACGGTGGCGTGCTGAGACTCGAATTCGCGATCGACCCGACGGAAGCGCTTGTTTCAGTACGTAATTCGCGTGAGCGGGCAGCTGAGGCCCGCAGTATGGGAAACGTGCTCAGCCCGCGATCGGTGGCGGTGATCGGCGCATCAGCGGACCCGGCCAAAGTGGGTAACGCGGTGTTGACCAACCTGCTGCGCGGCGGATTCACCGGACCGGTCTATCCCGTCAACGCGGAGCATCGTTCGGTACACGGCGTTCGGGCATATCCGACGGTTCGTGACATCCCCGACGACGTCGATCTCGCCGTCGTGGCTGTACCTGCAGAATCGATCAATTCGGTACTCGACGACTGCCTCGACAAGGGCGTCAAAGCGCTGGTGGTCGTCTCGTCGGGCTTCAGTGAGAGTGGTCCGGACGGGCGCTCGTCCGAACGCAAACTGGTCCATGCAGCGCGCGCTCACGGTATGCGCCTCATCGGCCCGAATGCGCTGGGTGTCGCGAACAACGACCCGGCGATTTCGTTGAATGCGACGCTCGCGCCGGTCTTGCCGGTGGCAGGCAACGTCGGCTTCTTCTGTCAGTCCGGCGCGCTCGGTATCGCCATTCTCGACGAAGCCGCTCGCAGCCGAATCGGATTGTCCGCCTTCGTTTCCGCCGGTAACCGTGCGGACGTCTCGGGTAACGACCTTCTGCAGTACTGGGATTCCGACCAGTCCACCGAAGTGGTCCTTCTCTATCTGGAGAGCTTCGGCAACCCACGGAAGTTCTCTCGCATCGCCCGTCGAGTTGCGCGGAAGAAGCCGATCGTCGCAGTGAAGAGCGGTCGGCACGCGGTTCCGCCGGTGCTCGCCGCCACCGGAGTCGAGATCGACGATTCGATCGTCCGCGCCCTCTTCGAACAGGCGGGCGTCATTCAGGTCGGGTCCATTTCACAATTGTTCGACTGCGCCTTGCTCTTCGGATACCAACCGTTGCCCGCCGGCCCCCGGCTTGCGGTCATCGGCAACTCGACCGCGCTCGGTGTCCTTGCTGCGGACGCGGCCCGCAGTGAAGGTCTGCAGGTCAGCGACCCGGTCGACCTCGGCGCCCAGGCGAGTCCGGAACTGTTCGCCACTGCCGTGCGCGACGCTTTGGCGTCGTTCGACGTCGATGCCGTCATCGCCGTCTTCGTTCCTCCGGTCGCCATTCCGGTCGAGCCGTTCGCGAAAGCACTCAAGGACGCCGTCGCAGGCTCGGACAAGCCGATTCTCACCACGTTCCTCGCAGCTGAGGGTGTGCCGGACGTCCTGGCAGTTCGTGACGAAGTCGGTAACCCGACCCGCGGTTCGGTGCCGTCCTACCCGGGGCCGGAGCGTGCCGCCCTGGCGTTGGCGAGGGCTTGGCGATATGCGGAGTGGCGCAGCAAGCCTGCGTCGAAGGTGGTTCGCCCCGTGGGTATCGACTCCGAGCGAGCCCAGAAGATGGTGGCAGATTGGCTTGAAAACTCTCCTGGCCGTTGGCTTTCAGATGTGGAAGCGGCGGCGCTGCTCGAGTGTTACGGGGTCGCCGTCGTCGAATTCCGTTCGGTCCTGAGCGAAGACGAAGCAGTAGAGGCAGCGGATGCTGTCGGCTACCCGGTCGCGGTCAAGGCAACCGGCGAAATGTGGCGACACCGACCGGATCTGGGCGGTGTCAGGCTGGATCTGAGTGGACCGGAATCGGTGCGCCTCGCTTACCGAGATCTTGCGGCAGCGTCGGGTGAACCGCTGCTGCACGTGCAGAAAATGGCAACCAAGGGCATCGGATGTGTGGTTGGTGTCCAAGACGACCCGTCGTTCGGTTCGCTGATCTCGTTCGGGCTTGCCGGTGTGATCTCCGATCTCCTCGGTGACCGTGCCTATCGCGTACTGCCTCTCACCGAGGACGCTGCTACGGAATTGATCGACGCGCCCAAGGCCGCGCCGCTTCTCTCCGGATACCGCAACGCCGTTCCGGTCAACAAGGGTGCGTTGGTTTATCTGGTCCAGCGCTACTCGGCGCTGGCCGACGACATTCCCGAAGTCCGCGAACTGGCCTGTGAGCCGGTACTCGCTTCGGCTACCGGCGCGGAGATCACCGATTCACGTGTCCGAATCGGACCTGAGCCGAGCGCAATCGACCTGGGGCCCAGGCGGCTGCGGTAGACACAGCGAACAACACCGGCCACCGCACATTCCCGAGGGGGAGGGAAGTAGCGGTGGCCGGTGCTTTGTGCGGTGCGTCCGCGCGAGTGGTGTGGCGCGCTGACGCACGTGCTGTGTTGTTTGATCAGCTCGCGTAGGACCGCAGTTTCTCGGCGCGATCACCGACGCGGAGCTTGCCCATGACCTCACGCTCGATCTGACGAACCCGCTCACGCGAGAGGCCGAAGAGCTTGCCGATCTGATCGAGGGTGCGGGGCTGGCCGTCGTCGAGACCGTAGCGAAGTCGGATGACCTGCTGCTCCCGCTCGTCGAGCGTCCCGAGCACGCTGCGCACATCGCTGTGCAGCAGACCGGCGATGACGGCGTTCTCGGCCGAGGTCGCCTCGGAATCTTCGATGAAATCGCCCAAGGGCGCTTCTTCGTCGTTGCCCACAGGCATGTCCAGGCTTACCGGGTCGCGGCTGTGGTCGAGCAGGTCGGCAATCTTGTGCGCCGGGATGCCCGACTCTTCGGCCAACTCGTCGTCCGTGGCTTCTCGCCCGAGCTGCTGGTGCAGTTCGCGCTTGATGCGGGCGAGCTTGTTGACCTGCTCCACGAGGTGGACTGGGAGCCGGATGGTGCGGCTCTGATCAGCCATTCCGCGGGTGATCGCCTGACGGATCCACCAGGTGGCGTAGGTCGAGAACTTGAAGCCCTTGGTGTAGTCGAACTTCTCCATCGCACGGATGAGTCCGAGGTTGCCTTCTTGAATCAGATCGAGGAGCGGCATGCCGCGGCCGGTGTAGCGCTTGGCCAGCGACACGACGAGTCGCAGGTTCGCTTCCAGGAGGTGGCTACGCGCTGACTGTCCCTCGCGAACGATCGTTGCGAGATCCCTCTTCTTGGCGACTGTCAGGCGCTTTCCCGTGGCAAGAACGTGGCTGGCGTACAGCCCCGCTTCGATTCGCTTCGCCAGTTCGACCTCGTCTGCTGCTGTCAGCAGTGCAGTACGACCGATCCCGTTCAGGTAGACGCGGACCAGGTCTGCGGCCGGGCTCTGGGCGTCCAGATCTGCGGCGCTCGGACGAATGCGAGTAGTGGTGCTGGGGCTTGTCATGACTTGCCTCCCTATCGGCGGTCTCTCACACAGTTCAACGTGTGAGAGTTCCGGGAAAGTTCCCGTGCCGATTTCCACTAAATCGCTGTGACCTGCAGTTATTTCCCAGTCGTCCTGAGAAGTTGCTGAGAACACAAAAATCTGCAACTCACCGGGAACTCAGTTCGTGACGGGAAGCACCAACCCGTGTCGAACCAGCGAGACCATCATTGTGACGACGGCCTCACGTAGCTGGTCCGGGTCTTCGCCGTTCGCCGCGGCAAGAAGTTCGATCAATTCGTCGACCACCAGTCCATCCGCTCGGAGTCCGGCCAACAGCGCAGCACCGAGCTCGTCGATCTCGTGCTGCCAGTGCGGTCCGTTGCCGCGGTGCACACGCGTGACCACTTGTTGCCATCCCTCGTCACCGGGGAGGTAGACGCGTTCGAGAGCCGTGTCCGGATCGAGGACGAAGCGTTCCTCGAGGACGTCGTGTTCACGCAACCAGGCAAGACGGTCGAAGTATGCGAGCGCCTCGGCCCCGAGCGGGTCCGAGAAGCCGTGCATGAGGTCCTCGGCCATCAGGTCGGTGGGGGAGTCGGTGCGGCGAAGGAACACGAAACCGAAGCCGACGCCCTCGACATCGGCTTCTTCGAGGTGATCCAGCCAGGCGTTTGCTCTCGATGCCGTTTCCGGATCTCGAGGATCCTGCCCGCCGTCCTTGAGCCACGTGCCTACATACAGAGCCGGATCCGCGACATCGCGCTGGACCACCCAGGCATCGACGCCGTGGGCCGGCAGCCACGACGCGATCCGCGACCGCCAGTCCTGCCCTTCGACGTGCACCCAGGACGCCAACAGAGCTGCCGTGCCGCCGGGGTTCAGGTAGTCGATCGATTGCGAGATCATCAATTCGCTCGCACCGTCGAGATCGAGGCCGGAATCGCGGTACGTGTGATGGACGCGTGCCTCGCCGACGACAAACGGCGGATTGGCGACCACCTGGTCGAAGGTTCGACCCTCGACGGGTTCGAACCAGGACCCTTGAAGGAGTTCGACGTCCAGTCTGTTGAGGGCCATGGTTGCTGCCGTGAGGTCGACAGCGCGTTGATTGATGTCGGTTGCGGTGACCGAATCGGCGTACGTGTTCGCGTGCAGGGCTTGGATGCCGCATCCCGTACCGAGGTCGAGCACGCTGCCGACCCTCGCGGTGGGCGTGGCCTGCAGCAAGGACAGTGACGCATGCCCGACGCCCAGCACATGATCGGCCGTGGCCTTCTTGGGACGGATTCCGCCGTCGAGATCCGAGATCACCCAACGATCGCCGTCGCCGACGTCGATGGGGCGAAGATCCACCGCGGCCCGCACGAGCGGATTCTCACTGTCGAAGTTCTCACCTTCGAGCAGACCGGCGTCGACGCACTGCGCGATTGTCAGCGGAGCCAGCGCCGCGGCGACGTCGCCCGCCGGGCAGTCATCGGCGAGAAGGAACAGTCTGATGAGAACGCCCAGGTCCCCGAGTTCTCGGGTGGCGCGGCGCACGGGCACCGGCTCACTTCGGCCGAGAGCAGCGTGAACTTCGGGACCCAACGCCTCGAGCATGGTTCCGGTGTCGAATCGATTGCGAAGCAGAGCCTCACGCAGCGCAGGGGTGATGGACAGGAGCGTTTCGCTTCTCACCCCGTCATTCTCGCAGGCGGAACTTGTCAGCCTTCGATGGTGTGGTGCGTCGCGGATTCGATCTCGCCTGCGGTCTTCTTTCGTCCGTCGTATCGACTCGGTTCGTCCTTGGTGCGCGGTGGTCGGTCGTTGGCGATCAGGACGGCGATCCAGGGAAGCGGAATGGATGCACCGATGATGAGCATCGAGATCCAGGCGTTGGCCCAGATGCCGTACGCGATCGCCGCGAGGATCAACGCCGGGAACCGGAAGGACATGATGATCATGTACTTGCGCACTCGGGCTTTGTGCTGTTCTTCGACGGACTGCTGCGCTTCGGTGATCAGTACGGGATTGTCGGGAGTCCCGGCCTCGTCGGACCTGCCGAACGCGCCATTTCGTGCCATGACTCCACTGTTCCACTCTCGGCCGACAATTGCACACGACCCGTGGGTCGCACCGCTGTGACGGAGACGGCATTATTGGAGGGGTGAGCACTCAAACCAAGGAACGTCCCGACGTCTCCACCGACGAAACGACCGACGACGACACCCCGAAGTTCTTCCACTACGTGAAGAAGAACAAGATCGCCGAGAGCGCCGTCATGGGAACCCATGTCGTCGCGCTGTGCGGTGAGGTGTTTCCCGTGACGAAGTCCGCCAAGCCGGGATCACCGGTGTGCCCGGACTGCAAGAAGATTTACGAAGGACTCCGCAAGGGCGACTG
Source organism: uncultured Rhodococcus sp. (assembly GCF_963525155.1). Lineage (NCBI taxonomy): Bacteria > Bacillati > Actinomycetota > Actinomycetes > Mycobacteriales > Nocardiaceae > Rhodococcus > uncultured Rhodococcus sp. Next base: position 4,356 of record NZ_CAURKP010000170.1, on the reverse strand, counting down.
ACCTCGGGTCACGCGAGCGGCAGTACTTCCGGAGCTCGGCGGATCGACAGCCTCGACGCAGTCGGCCGCCGGGCCCTTGGCGTCTGCCTGCGGTTCGTCGCAGGGTTCTTGGTCTACGCAGGAGTTCTGGCGCGACCCCGATTGTCTGCTCTCCGTTTGTCTGCTGCGGGGCCGCCCGTACGAGGGGACCGTGGCCGGATCCGCTTTGTCGCCCGAGATGCGGATCGGGCTGGTGGCCAGGTGCCAGGTCAGGTTGGTGACCGGACCGGTCTTTTCGTCGGTGTTCTGAGCCGCAAGCCACTCTCGCATCTGCTCCATCCGGGTGGCACGAGCCGGCCAGAACTCTTGAACAGTCGCGTTGAACTCGGCGCCGAGGACGACGGCAAAACCGAGGAAGAATGTGAAGAGCAGAAACGCGATCGGCGTTGCCAACGCGCCGTACGTGTAGCCGGTGCTGGTGACGAATCCCAGGTACCAGCGCAATCCGGTGCTGGCGGCCATGAAGAACACACCCGCGACCAGGGCGCCCGCGAGCAGCCGATGCCACGGCAGCGACTTCGGCAGAGCGACCTTGTACAGCGTCGTGAGGCCGATGATCACCAGCAGACCGACAGCAGGGTAGTAGAACGTGTCGACCAGATTCGATCCGACCACGTACCAGGAGGCCGGCAGTGCTCGCCCGACGAGCGTCGGCCCCAGAGCTACCAGCGGCAGGATGAACACCGCCATCACCAGGAACATCACGTAGAGCAGCAGGGCGAAGATGCGCTGCCAGATGGGATTGCGCGCATCCTGCTGACCGTGTGCTTCCACGATCGAGTCGACGAACGTACTGATCGCCGATGATCCCGCCCACAGGGAGAGCAGGAAGCCCACCGAGATGATCTCCGGTCGTCCGCGTTGAAGGACGTCCGTCACCGTCGGGCGGATGATCTGGTCGACGACGCTTTCGCTGAAGATCGTTCCGCTGAACGTGACGATCTTGGATTCGATGATCTCGACGGTGTTGGGTCCGAACCACCCACCGATGTAGCCGATCATTCCCAGAAGGCCGAGCAGCAGGGGAGCAAGCGACAGCGTTTGCCAGAACGCGGCCGTAGCCGCCTTTCCGAAGATGGAATCGTCCCAGGCCTTGCTCAGGGTTCGACCGATCAACTGCCCGGTGCGGCGTAGCGGATGCCATCTGCGGTGGTGCAGATCACTTCCGCTCGACTTCTCGCCTCGCGCTTCACTCATGATGTCTCCAGCATCCCTGACGACACACCCGGTTGCCCAACCATGGCGCCGACGTGTCGCACATTTCTGAGACAATTCGCGTGCAGGTCGGCAGGACGCGAGAGAAGCGAAACCTCGCCGGCCGGAGTGAGAACGGCCATGAGTACGCGCTTCGAGTGCGGCTTTCGTCGGTGGCGGCGGCTAGGCTCGTCGCCGGACATTGATGAAAATTCGAGGAGCGCGAGACAACAGTGCGATTCCAGTGGAGGCGCGGCCTATGACGTCTGAGACCGTGGCAGCCGAGTTCGGCAAGTCGCCCGAACCCGCCGGAGCTCAATCCGCGGGAACCCAACCTGGCGCCCCTACCGGTTCCCTTCGTGCATGGCAGCGCCGTGCACTGACCAAGTACCTTTCCAGCAGTCCGCGTGACTTTCTGGCGGTCGCAACGCCGGGAGCAGGTAAGACCACCTTCGCTCTGCGGGTAGCTTCGGAATTGCTCCGTGACCGGACGGTCGACCAGATAACCGTCGTGGCGCCGACCGAGCACCTCAAACACCAGTGGGCGGAGTCCGCACAGCGCTCCGGCCTCGCATTGGACTCGCGGTTCTCCAACTCGACCGGCCAGACCTCGAGTGACTATCACGGCGTCGTGCTGACCTACGCCCAGGTTGCCTCGCACCCGTCGAAGCATCGTGTGCGGACCGAGGGCCGCAAGACGCTGGTCATCCTCGACGAGATCCACCACGGCGGCGACGCCAAGAGCTGGGGCGACGCCATTCGTGAAGCGTTCGGCGACGCGACCAGGCGTCTCGCACTGACCGGAACCCCGTTCCGCAGTGACGACAGTGCCATTCCTTTTGTCGAGTACGAGCCGGACAAGGAAGGTCTGCTCCGCTCGAAAGCCGACCACTCCTACGGATATTCGGATGCCCTCAAGGACGGCGTGGTTCGCCCCGTCGTGTTTCTCGCCTACTCGGGCGAGGCACGGTGGCGAAACAACGCCGGCGAGGAATTCACCGCTCGACTCGGCGAGCCGCTGAGCGCCGAGCAGACGACTCGGGCCTGGCGTACGGCCTTGGACCCTGCCGGCGACTGGATTCCTGCCGTGCTGCAAGCAGCAGACACCCGTTTGGCGCAGCTGCGCAGTACCGGTATGCCCGATGCCGGCGGACTTGTCATCGCGACGGACCAGACAGTGGCCCGCGAGTACGCGAAGGCCCTGACCGCGATCACCGGCGAACAGCCGGCTGTCGTGCTGTCCGACGACCCCACCGCGTCCAAGCGAATCGCCGAATTCGGTGCGAGCGACCAGAAATGGATGGTCGCGGTCCGCATGGTGTCCGAGGGCGTCGACGTTCCCCGTCTGGCGGTCGGTGTGTACGCGACCAGCGCGTCGACTCCGCTGTACTTCGCTCAGGCGATCGGGCGCTTCGTACGTTCGCGTCGTAAGGGCGAAACTGCCAGCGTCTTCCTGCCGTCGGTGCCGGTGCTTCTCGACCTTGCCGCACAGCTCGAGGCCCAGCGTGATCACGTACTCGGCAAGCCGCATCGTGAGAAGGACGGCCTCGAAGACGACCTGCTCGCCGATGCGAACAAGCAGAAGGACGAGCTGGGCGAGGAGGAGAAGGCGTTCACGTCCCTGGGCGCCGATGCCGAACTCGACCAGGTGATCTACGACGGATCATCCTTCGGTACCGCGACATTCGCCGGAAGTGACGAGGAAGCCGACTACCTCGGTCTGCCAGGTCTACTCGACGCCGATCAGATGCGGGCGTTGCTGCGTCAACGCCAGCAGACACAGGTCGAGGCCAACTCGGCCAAGGCTCCCGCCCCGCAACCCACGGCGGCAGTGGTATCCGATCGAGCGGCCACGGCAGATCAGCTCGGAGCGCTCCGCAAGGAGCTCAACGGGTTGGTGGCGATGAACGTCCACCGCACCGGTAAGCCGCACGGCATCATTCACGCGGAACTGCGCCGGGTGTGCGGCGGTCCGCCGACGGCCATCGCTACTGTCGATCAGCTGACCGAACGCATCGCGATTCTCCGCAGCTGGTAGCAGCCGATACCGGTCCCGCACGCTTCGCGTGCTTGCGGCCCCGGAACGGCAGAACGGGCGATCACAGTGATTGTGATCGCCCGTTCTGGCGTTCATGGCGCGCCTCGTGAAGAGGCCACCCCCGGCTGACAGGTCAGATTGCGGGTTCGCTTTCGGAGACGACGGCATTCATCTCGCGAAGTCGATCCGCGTGTTCGGTTGCGTGGTGTCCGCAGAAGAGAAGCTCGCCGCCGGTGGGAAGCACGGCGCGTACGCGTGCTCCGGCACCGCACCGGTCGCACCGGTCGGCAGCGGTCAACTGTGGGCTGGTCAGTGTTCCGGGCATGACTCCTCCGTACTGGCTTTGCGGCATTCGGGCCGCGTGCCTGGGGCCTGGTCCGCCGCGTCGGAATGGCGCGGTAGATCCACTCTTACAGACGTTTGGGGTTTACGGGTTGTTCCCGAAGGCGTTTCTTAGTGTTGTGTCTCACTGGAAATGCGCTGGGCAGGCATTCTCGGGTGAAGATTGTTCGCTGACAGCTGATTCGGATCGCCGACCTCAGCCCGATATTCTGGTCGTATGAACCCGGGACGCGAACCACTTGTCGACGAGAGCGTCGAGTTGCTCCACATGTGCACGCGCGAGGAGTGGGCGCGGGCACAACAGCTCGGTGAACGTATCCCCGACGGATTCGAGGCGGAGGGATTTGTCCACATGTCGACTCCGGCGCAAGTTCATCTCCCGGCCAATCGGATCTTTGCCGGCCGTGACGACATAGTCCTTCTGGCTATCGATCCGGCCTTGCTCGGCGGTCAGGTCAAGTACGAACCGGGTGTCCCCTCGGACCCGGAATCGATGCGATTCCCGCATCTGTACGCCCCGATTCCCGTCGCAGCCGTCACCGCTGTCGTCGAGTATTTTCCGGACGAGAACGGCGTGTTTTCGCCGGTTCGGTAGGTCGCCGGTTCGCTCGCCGCGAAGTGCTCCCCGCGGATAACGGCCCTCCCGCGATGCAGGTCACCGATCGGCGCTACCGTTGGTATATGAACGTAGAAGTCACCCCACTACCGGGGATCGGGACGCGCAAGGATTTTGTTCTGTCTTC